>JBGSKB010000600.1:0-5590 GCA_041741395.1 Melioribacteraceae bacterium | reverse complement strand
TTCACCAAAAAATTTCCGAACTGCAATATTCATATTTAAACCATAATAGTTAATTAAATCAAAAAATTAAGTTCACAATTTAGTATATTTTCATATTAGTAATGAGTTCAAAAAGGATAATATTTTGTTCAAAAAAAAAATTTGGTTTGCATTTATAGCTTTTTTGTTATTAGCAGAATTCATAAAAATTTATGCGCAAAAGGAAAATTATATTTCAATAATAATTCCCGAAAAAGAAATTACCAATACAACTTTATCAAAATATAGACTTGCCGCAAACACACTTCCCGGAAGTAATGTAATAATTAATAATGAAAATATAAAAGTTTATGCTACCGGCGCATTTGTTAATTTAATGAAATTAGAAATTGGTGAAAATATATTTGAGGTAATTTCAACTAAAGATGGAAAAAGTGTAACTAAAGAATTTACAATAATAAGAGAAGAAAAAAAGTTAGAAACAACTTCTTCGGATGAATTAATAATTGAAGATAATTTAATGCTGCCGAGTGAAGATTTATGGCTTGATGATGGAGATATTTTAGAAGTCAAAATTAAAGGAACACCAGATTGCGACGCTTCTTTTATGCACGGAATAAAAATGATTGAGCTTCCCGAATCAGAAACAAAAGGTGTTAAAGGAATTTATACGGGAATTTATAAAGTTACTGATAATGATAATTTTGAAAATTTAACGATTACATTTACTCTCGAAAAAGATGGTGAAATAATAACTAAAAATACCAAATCTAAAATTTCCTTAATTCCGGCAAAACTTCCGCGAGTTGCAATTACAAAAGGTGACAGACCTTCATTAAATTATGGTTTAGGAACCGATAGACTTGGCGGATCGAAATTATCTTTTTTGGAAGAAGGAATAAAATTAATTATTGATGGAATGCATGGCGATCAATATAGAGTTAAATTAACAGATAATTTAGTTGCATGGATTGCTAAAGATCAAGTTGATTTGCTTCCGATTGGAACACTTTTACCTTATTCTTTAACAGATTCTTGGGCAGCTTACGGCGGAAAAAATTATGATAAAATTATAATAAATCTGAATGAAAAATTACCTTTTTCAACACGACAAGAGGTAAATCCCACAAGAATAATTGTTGATATTTATGGCGCGACTTCCAACAGTAATTGGATTACTCAGCATTTAACCACTGATGGGATTAAAAATTTAAATTACGAGCAAGTTGAAAATAATTTTTTCAGAATTACAATTGAACCAAAGCGAAAACAGATTTGGGGATATAAAATTGGCTATTCAAATTCATCGTTAGAAATTGAAATAAAAAAACAACCCGAAATTCTAAAGTTTGAAAAACTATCTTTTCTTTTAGATGCTGGACACGGCGGTGAAAATAATGGAGCACTTGGCGCAACTGGTTTACTTGAAAAAAATGTTACACTTGATATAGTTAACAGACTTGAAAATATGTTAACTGGAAAGGGTGCAAAAGTCTATAAAACAAGAGAAGATGATACTCATACATTAAATAGTGAAAGATTGAAAAAAATATTTTCTTTTAATTCAGATATGCTAATTAGTATTCATGCGAATTCTATTGGATATAATGCAGATCCGCTTAAAATAAGTGGAACAAGTACTTATTATAAATACATTGCATTTAGACCACTTTCCCTAAAAATCTATGAAAGAATGTTGGAATTGGGATTAGAACCTTTTGGAAATGTTGGAAATTTCAATTTTACTTTAAACTCGCCGACCGAAATATTGAATGTTTTAGTTGAAACTGCATTTATGTCAAACCCAAATGATGAAATAAAATTAATGGATTCTGATTTTAAGGACAAAATGTGCAGACAAATTATTCAAGGTGTGCAAGATTTTCTGTATGAATGTGAAGATAATTATAACTAATAAGTAATATTATTTTATAATTATAAAATTCTTGCATGTATCAAAATAAGACACTATATTAAACAAGTGATTTAAATCACAATTTAGATATCAAGTATTATTTAAATTAAATAATTAAAAAAAAATTATAAGAAAGATTTTAAATGGACATATTAAACAACATTCCTAAATCAAATCTTAATCACTTTATTAACAAAACCAATAAATTAGAAAACAATCTAAAATCTAAAGTTATAAGATGGATTTCAATAATAGCTTATTTAGCTGTTGTTATCGGTTCATTATTTTCTTTTTAGTTTAATTTTCTACCAAAACAAATACAAATTTACTGTAATTCTTTTTCTATCTGAAATTCTGGTTTAATATCAACCGGTAAATTTGATAATTTTTTAACCAATATTTTAATTGAATTAGTTTCTTTTCCGTAATTGGAAATCAATTGTATTGATGCATCGTAATTTCCAGTTGCTTGAATCATCAATACTTTATTTGCCAATTCTTTTAATGCCGGATATATTTTTTCAAGGTTCACTTTTACTTTTTGAGTTTTTTCATCAAATTCATATCCGCCTTTTTCTAACAGAAAATTGTAAATTATTGCAGTTCCGCTTCCGTGAGCTTCATTAATTCCAAATCGAACACTTCTAAAAACTCCAGCTAAAAATGTAATCCACATTTCCTTTTCAAATTCAACTGGTAAAATTCCTTTTTCTATCATTAATTTATTGTTAAACATTCCTAAAATATCTGCTTTGCATTCTTCAATTTTGGAATAAGTTTCTTTAAGTTCTTTTTTAACTTCTGTTTCTTTTCCATTTACTTTAATAAAACCGGGACCAATTCCGTGGGACATTTCATGCATTAAAGTATGTGTAAAAAATCCATCAAATGTAACGTATTTAAGTTGTTCATTATCTAAAACTGTTTTAGCAATTGGTTTTAAAAGTTTTTCAAATTTAGCTTCGTGAATATTTTTAAGCATTACTTTTTTTGAACCCTTTAATTTTCTAACATTTTCGTCATTTGGTAAATTAAATGCTAAAGTTTGAACTCCGGCTTTTGTATCTCCGGCTCCAAAAATTTCTTGAACAACAACAATTGGAGAATCGCTTCCTCTTTTGAAATTTTTGTGTTCTTCCGGCAATGGTAAATTTGCTTCCATTTCAGTTAAATAATTGGAAAATGTTTCTAATTTTTTTGTTTCTTCCGGATCAACAATTGTTAAAAAACACTCATAACTTGCTTTGTAATTATAAAGTTCATCTTCGTAAACTTCATACGGTCCAATTACAACTTCAATTGTATGATCTTTCAGATCCATCCAAGCCATATCACTTTTAAAATAATCATCGGTTTCTAATGCTTCAGCTCTCAATAATAAATAATTTTTAAAGGATTGATTATCCGCAAAATCTGCAGCTTCTCTTAAAAGTTGTGATATTTTTTGAAGCTTTTCTCGGTGATAAATAAAATATGGAATGGATCTTAATTTATTTCCGTCTCGTTTAATAACGGTAAATTCGCTCGTAAATCCTTTTTGATCTTCCGGATGATCTTTTATCCAATTTTCAAATTCCTTTTTTGTAATATCTTCGGGATAAAAATTTGCACCAAGCGGTTTTTCATCGGTTCCAATAAATGGTTTGTTATGATCGAGTCTATCAAACGGACCAAAATTGATATTAAAATATGCCAATTTTAGTTTGTCAAGAGGTTCTTCAGAATTTAATAATCGCTGCTTAATTTCTAAATTTTTGGAATATACTTGTTCCAAGAAAATTTCATCAATTATTTTTGCAGCTTCGTAAAGTTTTTTAACAATAATTTTTTGATTTTCATCAAGCAGATTTTTATCATATTTTATTTTCGTCACAGCAAATTGAGAAATTTTTTCTTCCATAAATTCTAATTCCTTTTTATCAGTATTGTTTTTGCATGAAAAAAAACTTAACACTAGAGCAAACAATAAAATTTTATTTTTATAAATCATTGGAACCTCAGTTAATTTATTTCTACTCCAAAACTTAAGAAATATGAAATTAAATTGTGCAAAATTCTAACAAACAATGTACACTAGAATATACAGTATTTAAAAATTATTGCTAAAATAATTGCAAAATTAGCTTTTTTCAATTGGCACTAAATGTGATTTTATAATATTGTAATTATCAACGAGGTGTAAAATGAAAAAGACTTTAATATTAACCGCTATTTTGTTTGGATTATTTGTAATAAATCTGAACGCAAATAATTATCATAGAAATATTCGTGTAGATTATTTTTATTCAGCACTTGAACCACACGGCGAATGGATAGATATTGGATATGATGAATATGTTTGGAGACCATATAATACATATCGTGATTGGCGACCTTATTCAGAAGGAAGATGGGAATGGACTTATAACGGCTGGTATTGGGTTTCTTACGAACCTTTTGGTTGGGCTACATATCATTACGGGAGATGGTTTTTTGATGATTATTATGGTTGGGTTTGGATGCCAGACAGTGAATGGGGACCATCTTGGGTTGAATGGAGATATGATGATTATTATATCGGCTGGGCACCATTACCACCTTATGCAAGATTTTATCCAAATTTCGGAATCAGATTTTCAATTAGATGGAATTCGGGATTCTTTTACTGGAACTTTGTAAAATATAATCACTTTGTTTCTAATGATATTCACAAACATTACATTTATGGGAATGATTGCGAACGTATTTACAAAAGAACAAAACATAGAACAAATTACTATTCAGATAATGACCGAATTGTAAACGGCGGAATAAATAGAGAATTTGTTGAGAGAAGAATTGGTAAAAAAATTACAACCAGAGAAGTTAATTTTAGTGAGAAGAATTATGATTCGAGAGAATTAAAAAGTAGAAATGATATTAGAGAATTTAGACCAAATGATAATGATGCAAATCGAGAAAATAATTTCGACAGAACTAAAGTAACAAAGGGAAGAGAATTAAAGAATTTACGATCGGACAAAGTTGTAATAACAAAAAGAACTGAAATTAAAAATTCTAATGAAAAATCAAATGACAGAAAAGTTGAAAAAAGAGAAGTTGATAGAACTATTGAAAATTCAAGAAGCATAAATAAAAATGATGATAAAGTTATTAACAGAAAAAAAGATGTTGAAATAAAAACTTCTACTTCAAAAAGTAGGGAAATTAGTAAGAAAAATGATTCAAAGGAATTTGAAAAATCAACAACAAGAAATATTGAACGAAATTCAGTTCCAAAAGAACCCAAAATTGAAGTAAAAAGAGAAACTGAAAAATCAAAAAATTCTTCAAAGATTGAAGAAAATAAAGATGAAAAAAGAACTGTAAAAAGTAGAAAATAACCCACTGTAAAGAACCGATGTTTAATACTAATACCAGATAAATATCGGTTCTAAAAATTAAACAAAAAAGCCCATCAATTTGATGGGCTTTTAATTTCAAAACTAAACTATTTTAAGCTGCTTTAATTTTCTTTTCTTGAACCAATTTTGCCAATTCAGAAGTTCCATTTTTTGCTAATGTTTTTAAAGCTTTGGAACTAACTTTAACAGTTACAAATCTATTCAATTCTTTAACCCAAATTCTTTTCTTTTGAAGATTAGGTAAAAATCTTCTCTTCGTCTTATTGTGTGCATGAGAAATGCTATGACCACTCACCGGACCAACGCCAGATAG
>JBGSKB010000599.1:0-1542 GCA_041741395.1 Melioribacteraceae bacterium | reverse complement strand
AATAGAAGGGAAAAAACAAGAGTATCAAAAATAAATGATGGCCAATTATATCTGCCACTAAAAACATTAACAACACCAATAATTGTGATTGCAGAGCTTATATAAATTGCTGCCCACTTACGTATTTTGCGTTCTTTCAGTTCATTTATCAGATTTTTCATAGGACTTTTTAAAAATTGCTAATAATAAATTTATAGTCCAACAAGATAGTATTGGACAATCTATTTTTATAATATAATAAAATTTAATAGTGGCTCAGTAAATTAAAATTCTTCATTTCACCATAATTACATTTAGAATATAGAGTTATTATGTTACATACAGCAATATTGATAATTATAAATTACCAAAAAACCCAACGGTTCCTAGTAAAACTTTATAAAATAATATTTTTTGTTAATAGATAATAAATCATCATTTTTTATGGCTTAATTTCAAAAGATGACAATGTACGCCAAAGTCCAGGCTCAGCTTCCATAATAGAATTCATTTGCTCCATTGTAACTTCACGTCGCTCTTTAGTATTATTATTTTCAATTATCCAATGTCCTTGAAGTGTCATTCCAGTAAGTTTTTGATGCCATTCAGAAGTTCTACGACCTTCCGCAGTACTTTGCATTATTTGATTAGTCTCTTTCATAGTGTGCAAGGCTTGTGCAGTTCGACGATTCATCTCTCCTTGGCTCATGCTCCATGACTCCCAAATTTCAATCATTACTGGAAGTGCCTTTACGAATTCTTTTTTTGGGGCAGTTAATAAGGTCATATAATATTGCCAATAACCATTACCCAAATCAGCGGTATTTACTAAAGCAAATGAGCGGTATTGTTTCCCCACAGTAATTTGATCAGCAAGTAGGTAAGCTGCATTTCCATACTGTGTCAAAGCTTGTGTAACATTTTGTTCAATTATCCAAACTTGGGCAGTTTGACCAACCTTGTTTGCAATAAACTCAGATATAAAAGAATATGCATCAGCAGGCATCAGATATGGAGAAGCCAAAACTCCTTGCATTGCAAATTGAGAGGGTCCAATTGGCATAGTTATTCCGACAGCAACTGCTTCACCATTTGGTCCTTGAAGTTCTGCAGAAGTATTTTGGGCATTGTTAAGTCTCCATCCTGAAGGTATTGAAATACTTCCGCTACCATCCGGAAATCCTATCTTTTGCCAATTTGTATGTCTATCTGCCTGTGCGATAAAAGTATAATTAATTGTTGAAAAAATAAAAAGAATTAACAAATATAATTGAGTAGTAATATTCATTGTCTTTATTCCCCTAATTTTAATTAAATCCATACTTATACATGCGAAATTTTTGAACATTTTGGCTCATTTGGATAAAAATTAGATTTTATAAACTGAGTTCAATTTTACAAAATTTAAATTAATGATTTACATGTATATAACTAAGTAACTCATTAGAAGCACAACAAACCTTTTTATTACTTCGATGCGAGCTCACGGGTATCTCCACATACCAAAGTATATCTAACAAAATAAAATAAATAACTAATTCATTAAGACCAGTTCTGAAGGGA
>JBGSKB010000598.1:0-3048 GCA_041741395.1 Melioribacteraceae bacterium | reverse complement strand
GTTAAAGCCGGTCCAATTTGGGAATTGTTGAATATAAAGAGTATCGCCAAAATTTCCTCTATTATTGTTGTCGGAAATTTTAATATCGCTTATATCAAATTTATCCGTGCACGATGCAATAAAAACAAGAAAAGTAATTGCTGAAAATATTCCAGAATATATCTTATATTTTTTATTTAACATAATAATCTACAAACCAAGAATTATTGAAAATCGATGTGCCGAACCTAATCTTTCAAAACTTACAAATGAATAATCTAATGTGAATTCGGCAATTTCTGTATCCACATTCACTCCTGCGCCAAAAGAAAGATCTTGCTCATCAACATTTATTTTATAACCGCTGCGAATAAAAAATATTTCATGCCAAGAATATTCAATTCCAGTTGATACATTTTCACTATTATCATTTGGATGATTAAGCTGAATTGAAGTTGTTATTCTATGATTTTCATTTTGATATGGCTCGAGTGCAAATCCAATTCGAAACATTGTTGGAGGTGAAAATGACTGCCACTGTTTTTTTTCTCTACCGCCGAATAAAATTACTTTTCCATCGGGAGCTAATTCATTTCCGAAATTTGTAATTGTAACGGCAAATCTTGTTGAACCAAGACCAGTCCAATAAAAAGTTCCTAAATCAACTAACACTCCTCGCATTTTTAACTTATCTAAAGTTTCTTCAAAATATCTTATTGTTGCACCAAAGCTGAATTGTTCTGTCATTTTTCTTGAATATGTTGCAGAAATAGCAAAATCACCAAAAGAAAAATATTCTCCTGTTCCAAATGGATTAACTTCCGTTGTAACTTTCATATCTTCCATATGAAGTGAAGTTAGTGAAATACCAACTGCATCATTTGTTGATAAATGATAATTTACACCAAGAAATTCATGACCAATATCAACAATCCAATTATTGTGAGAAAACATTATTTCATTTTTGTCTGATAAAACCAATCCCGCCGGATTCCAATAAAGCGATGAGACATCATTTGCAATTGCAACAAAAGCGTCACCCATTGCAGTAGCTCTTCCGCCAACTCCAATTTTAAGAAATTGAGCCGTAGAAATTCCCGCTCTTTGTCCGCCCAATGTTGGAAAGAGTTGGGCATTCAATTCTGCAACTGATAAAAATATGAGTAATAATATTGTTAACAATTTTTTCATAACTTTTAAGTAAAATCACAAAAAACAAAAATCAAAATTCAATTTTCAAACAATTTTCAAAAACAAATTTTAAATGAATGTTCAATGATATTTTTCAATAAAAACATTTGTCATTCCCGATTGATTTTATCGCAAATCTATTTTTAATTTTACGGATTCTCGCATTCGCGAGAATGACAAAAATTAAATTAAAATTTTAAACTAACTCCAAACTTTATATTCCTTCTGGTTAAATATCTTGCCGGATTATACGGATAAGGATTTAATGGCGCTTGTAAATCCGGATATTTTGGATCATTCCAAGTAGATGGAGTTGGATCACCAGTTTCATAAGCTTTTCCGGTTACCGGATTTACAATTGCAGAATTTTGTATATCCAATAAATTATTAATCTCTGAAAATACAGAAAAATTTAATCCGGCAAACTTAAAATATTTTTCAATATTCATATCAATCCAAAACCAATTATCACCAATTTCTTCCAAGATATTTTTTCTATCATACGCATATTCCGGTCTTCCGTCGGTATCATAATTTCCAGTGAATATATATTGTGTATATCTTTTACCCGATTGATAAAATAATCTGCAATAAATATTTATATCATCTAAAATTCCCGGAGCAAAATCAAAAAGTGGTTTACCCTTTTCGATATAAAAATTCAAACTGCTGTTTAATGTAAATGGTCGATCCCAAGACATATATTGTTCTTTTATCGATTCATCCAAATCGCCTCTTAAAATTAATACTCCTTCTTCAGCCGATGAGCTTTTACCAGTAACAATTGCATATGATAAAGACAACATTCCATTGAACCATTTGCCAATTCTTTTTTTGTACTCTAATTCAACTCCGCGAGATTTTGCGTAATCTAAATTTGCATAAGTTGTAAAAGATTGCGTTGCAAATCTTGGAGATGTAATTTTAGCGGTTCGGGTTCTTACATAATCAAAAATATCTTTATAGTATGCTGTAACTGTTAAAACATCATCAGTTGTAAATTGATTTTTCAATCCAAGTTCATAAGCAACTGTTGTCTCCGGATTTAAATTTGGATTTCCAAAAGTTTGAAATGATGATTTGGCATTTGTTGGACTTAATTTTGCGTAGATATATTTTGGATTCGGCCACTTGCTAAAATGTCCGTATGAAAAAAACAAAACTTGATTATCAGTTACCGGATGTGAAATTCCCAAACGAGGACTCAATCTTGCTTTAAATCTATTTCCATTAAACCATTCGAAAGTATCTTCTTTATATTGTTTTCTTGTTTCATCAGGAATTGTAATAACTTCCGGATTATCAATTGCATCATCAACATATTTTCCGGGGAACCAATAATCCAAACGCATCCCAAAATTTAAAATCATTCCGCTGAAATTAATATTATCTTGAGCATAGAATGAACCTTTTGCCGGATGAACTTTGTAAATATCATTATTCAAGCCAAGCTCACCGATCCAAGGTTTGTAAATATCAATCACTTGCATTTCTTGAAAAATTAAATCAAAGCCGGCTTTAAATTTATTTTTCTCATCAAAGAAACTTGTTACATCACCTTTGAAAGAAAATTCATCAATATAATGATCACGCCAAGTATAAGGATTTCCAACATCCCAAAATCCATCGCCCGGAATTACACCAATTGTATCTGTTTCTAAATTATAATATTCAATTGGGAAAGTAACAATATCTTTTGGTTCAATATATTCACTCCAATTTCTTCCGTTTGCATCGGCTCTTAAGTTGGAGAAAAATTTATTAAGTTTTAATGTATAGAAAGTGCTTGAATTTAATGTGTGAGTCCAAGTAACTGAATTGTAAGTATTATTATGAGTGAAAACATTTGCGTTATCTAAATTATATTGAAATTCATAT
>JBGSKB010000597.1:0-2570 GCA_041741395.1 Melioribacteraceae bacterium | reverse complement strand
ATTTTTTGAGTGCATTGGTATCATCATTTAAAATTGTGATTTAGTTAAAAACAGAACAAATACAACAAAACGCTTTATTTATATTAAACAGTTAGGATATTTTGATGGGAAAAACAAAAATAATTGATGAATTACATCATTTTGATGAAGCAAGTGTTAAAATTTTATCAATTATTTCTCATGAAATAAGAGGATCATTTAACATTATAAATGGAATAAGTAACCTAATTTTGCGAGATAATATTATTAAAGATCCGGATGTTCGTGAATTAATTTTATTAATTCAATCAACTTCTACAAAAAGTTTTGATTTATTAGACAAACTTTTACAATTATCAAATTTAGATTCTGATATTTTTATAACCGATAAAAAGACTATAAATATAAATAATATAATAAAAGAGATAATTGAATTTTATAAGTTTCAAATTGATCAGAAAGAGCTTTCAATTGTGTTGGATTTAGACAATAATGCAGAAATTAAAATAAATGAAAGTATGATGATATTTATTATTCGAAATTTACTTTCCAACGCAATTAAATTTTCTAACATAAATGGTAAAATTGAGATTTCTTATAAGTGGAAAAATAATTTTTTTGAATTGAGTGTTAGAGATTATGGAATTGGAATGAATCACAAAAAAATTAAAGAATTGAATGAAAATGTTTATCAAGTTAGTTTCGATGGAACAATTGGTGAAAAAGGATCGGGAATTGGATTAAATCTTTGTAAACATTTTATTAAACAGTATAACGGAAATCTTGAAATAGAAGGCTATTTAGGAAAGGGAAGTAAAATAAAAGTCTCATTGCCAGCATAAATTCTTATAAAAAAAAAGAGAATTGAAATTCCCTTTTTTGTACCGAAGGCCGGACTCGAACCGGCACCTAGTTGCCTAGACTAGATTTTGAGTCTAGCGCGTCTACCAATTTCGCCACTTCGGCGTAAAACGAGTTGTAAATTTAATAAAGTTGAACACGTCAAACAACAATATTTCTAAATTTAATTTTTCATTAATAAAAAGAGCTTGAATAATTAATAAAATAATAGTTATTTTTATTTAGATATAAACCTCCAAAATTTTTTTCTAACTTAAAGCGGGGAAATTATATGTATGCAAGAATGACAACATTTTATTTAAATGTAAAATCTATGGATCAAGCTACTAAAGTTTATCAAGATAGTATTATTCCGGCTGCAAAAAAACAACCCGGCTTCATAAAAGCATTTTTTTTAACAAATAGTAATGCAGGTAAATTTGTCGCCGTTACTATTTGGGATAATATTGAACATGCTTTGGCTAATCAAAAATCTGGTTATTACCAAGCTCAAGTTGATAAATTTGAAGATTTTATGATTGACAAACCAGATATAGAAGGATTTTCGGTTGGCGCAATGTCAATTTGAAAAATTTTCAAAAAATTAGACGTATTTAATAAAATTTGTAAACCATTGTAAATTAAGAACTTATAAAAGCTATTGTGTTGCAATACTATCATGCAGTAGCTTGATTTTTATTTAGAAATAATTTTAGACCAAGTATCTTTTAAAGTTACAGTCCTATTAAAAACTAAATTTTCATTTGTTGATTCTTTATCCAAACAAAAATAACCGTTTCTTTCAAATTGATAATTTTCACCAATTTTTGCTGATTTTAAACTTGGCTCAAGTTTACAATTCTTCAAAATTGTTAGAGAATTAGGATTAAGAAATTCAACAAAGTCCTTTTCCTTATCTTCTTCAGGAAATTCTACACTAAATAATCTGTCATAAAGTCTTACTTCTGCATTTATTGAATGTGGAACCGAAACCCAATGAATTGTTCCTTTAACTTTTTTCTCACTTTTACCACTTCCGCTTTTTGTATCTTCATCATAAGAACAATGAAGTTCTAGTATATTTCCGTTTTCATCTTTTATTACTTTTTCACATTTGATAATATATGCATACCGTAAACGGACTTCTTGTCCTGGAGAAAGTCTGTGAAACTTTTTATGCGGGTTTTCTTGAAAATCTTCTTGCTCAATAAATAATTCTCTTGAAAAAGGAACTTTTCTGGTTCCCATTGTTTCATCTTGCGGATTATTTATTGCTTCCAATTCTTCAATCAAATTTTCATCATAATTTGTTAAAACAACTTTTAATGGATTTAAAACAGCCATAACTCTTGGAGCAATTTCATTCAAATCTTCTCTTAGACTATATTCTAGCAAAGAAATGTCAATTACTCCGTCTCTTTTCGCAACACCAACTCTTTCGGCAAAATTCCTTATTGATTTTGGTGTAAAACCGCGTCTTCTAAAACCGGAAATTGTGGGCATTCTGGGGTCATCCCAACCGTTTACCAAATTTTCTTGAACTAATCTCAACAATTTTCTTTTGCTCATAACTGTGTGGTTCAAATTTAATCTGGCAAATTCAATTTGTTGTGGATGATGAATTCCTAATTTTTCAATAAACCAATCATATAAAGGTCGGTGATTTTCAAACTCCAAAGTACAAATTGAATGTGTAATGCCTTCTATTGAATCTGACTGACCGTGAGCCCAATCGTACATTGGATAAATAC
>JBGSKB010000596.1:0-2236 GCA_041741395.1 Melioribacteraceae bacterium | reverse complement strand
CTAGAAACTTTTTTATTTTCTTTTGAATCATTTTCTAACATTTAAAACTCATTTTGTTTTTTTCAATAAAAAATCAACTCCAATAATTTGACTTGTTGGGAATAATGCAACAATTAAAAAGCATAAAAACTCAATCACATTTTTATCAATTAACATTTGATTATTTAGAAATGGCGGAACCGCAGCGTAATATAAAAATAAAAGAAGCGCTCCAAAATATGCAGAAACTTTAGAGTAAAGTCCGATTACTAAACTAATGCCAATAAGAATTTGCCCCCAAATGTTAAGTAGATCTGTAATTCTTAATAAAGTTTGATCGTTAACAAGTGAATGAAAATAATTTGTAAATATCCAATTTGCTTGCAACAAAAATGGTGCGGATGTCCAAGTTTCATTGAATAATTTATCAATTCCTTCATACAAAAAATGATAACCAAGAACCAATCTTAAAATTAGTAATACAAAAGTTTGAGTAATTGAGTATTTCATAAAATACAATTCTGAATAAGAAAATTATTAATGGAAAATTAATCAATTAGTTTCAATTAATTGAGGGAATTGAGTATTAGTTCCCAAATCCATTATTCTAATATTTTTCCATTTAATTTTTACGCCAGGAGTTTCCATTTGATGAACTTGTAAAGCAATAAATCCATCTTTAGTTAATGAGTCTTTTAAATTTGCAGTTGGTACACCATTTAGCCAAGTTTTAATTGAATTTCCAATTGCTTCAACATGAAGTTTATTCCAATCGCTATGAATAAATGCTTTTCGCGCAGCTTCATTATTTCTTAAATCATATAGCCAGCCGCGTCTTGCTTCATCATATATTCCTCCACTCCAAGCTCTTTCAGAAGGATCTATTTCAATTTGATATCCGTGAACTCTGCCATTCATATAAGTTTCTAAACTATTGCTTCTTATTTGAATTCCGGAATTCATTCTGTCATCGACTAAAAAATCTACTTCAAAAATAAAATTGGAATATGTTTGCTTTGTACATAAAAATGTATTTGGAGTATTTTTCCCGGATATGCCAACAATCATATCATTTTCAATTTCGTAAGTTGCCTCACCACCGCGTTTTTCCCAGCCATCTAAATTTTTTCCATTAAATAAATATTCCCATTGCATATTTAATTTATTTCCCATAAATCCAAACGATAAAATAATTATCACCACAAAATATTTTTTATACATTTTAATATTCCTAATTAATAACTTTTTGAAAATTCATTATAACATTCTTCAATTTTATCTTTTTCTAATTTTCCATTTTGTATTAAAATTCTGTATTTAAAAGTAACTGATTCTCCAGTACCTAATTCAAAATTCAATGTTTCTTTTCCTTTGCTAAAAATACTTTGTCCTAAAGGATTTGCGGCAAAAAGTCCGTAACCGCGAGCATGCCAATAAGTTGGGAATCCAACATTTTTAGGATTATCAAAGATTATAACCGTAACATCTTTGCCTTCAATTGTTCCATCTAGAGAAACCCAACGGGCTCGTGTTGACCAAACATCATCTCCTTCAATTCCTTCACTAGAAATATAATGACCGGTTACACCGGTATTATCTAAAACCGGAACATCTGTTTTTTTACCATGCGCATCGCTTAAAGTTACCGGATCTTTGCTGGGATGTTCCAATTGTCTTGCTATTCTAATGGCAACCATTCCTTCTTTATTATCTTTAAATAATATCGGTTCATTTTGAGCAGTTAATGTAACGGTTCTATCAATTATTCTTGAATCATTATTTGCAATAAATGAATAATTTGTCTTTTCCTTTAGTAAAATTGTTCCATCTGGTTTTAACCAGTTTGCGGAAACAACTAATTCGCCTTTTCCATTTCCTTCATTTATCTCAATAATTTTTTCATGACGAATAGTTCCCATTTCATTTTTTTTATCTTCAGAAATTGCATCGGAATTATTCCAATAATCTAAACCATTAACATCACCGTAATTAAACCAAGCTCCAATATGATGTGGATGATCAGTTCGTTCTTTTGGTTTTGGATCAAGCGGAAATCCGCGAGTAATTGCAACTCCATTTGCAGAAATTAATGGAAATAAAACTGTTTTCTTTAGTACTGAAATGTTTTCATCATAAATGTAAGATGTAAATAATTTTCCGTCAACCAAAACATCAACTTTTTGTTTATCTATATTATTTACAATATTAATATTATTTGCTGTTTCACTATCAATTTTACAAGAACATCCAATTAAAA
>JBGSKB010000595.1:0-1701 GCA_041741395.1 Melioribacteraceae bacterium | reverse complement strand
AATCGTTAACAAAAAAAAATTATATTATGAAAAACCTAACTTATTTTATGTTTGTTGTATTTACGTCAAGCATTATATATTCTCAAAATTATCCTTACAAAAATTCAAATTTACCAATTCAAGATCGGGTTGATGATCTTTTATCTAGAATGACGTTAGAAGAAAAGTTTTGGCAATTATTTATGATTCCCGGTGATTTAAGCGATGGAAAAGAAAATTATAAAAATGGAATATTTGGATTTCAAGTTGCTACTAAAGGTACCTCGAGCAATGCTGCCGAACAAATTCTTCAATATGGAAAATCCGGGACACCGGAATCTGTAGCAGAAAAAATAAATGAAATACAGAAATATTTTGTTGAAGAAACAAGATTGGGAATTCCGATAATTCCTTTTGATGAAGCCTTGCATGGTTTGGTTAGAGATGGAGCGACCGCTTTTCCACAAGCAATCGGACTTGCAGCTACATGGAACACAGACTTAATGAGTGAAGTTGCAAACGCCATTGCTTTAGAAGTTAAATCAAGAGGAATAAGACAAATATTATCACCTGTAATAAATATTGCACGCGATGTACGCTGGGGAAGAACCGAAGAAACTTACGGCGAAGATCCATATTTAACAACACAAATGGGTTTAGCTTTTATTAAAGGGTTTGAAGAAAAAGGAATAATTACAACACCCAAACACTTTGCAGCAAATGTTGGTGATGGTGGAAGAGACAGTTACCCAATTCATTTTAATGAAAGATTAATGGAAGAAATTTATTTTCCGGCTTTTAAAGCAGCAGTTAAAAAAGGCAATGCGCTTTCTTTGATGATTTCATATAATTCCTACGATGGGATTCCGTGCTCAGCAAATAATTGGATGCTAAATAAAAAGTTAAAAGAAGAATGGGGATTTGAGGGATTTGTTATTTCTGATGCTGGAGCAATTGGCGGAGCAAATGTACTACATTTCACATCACAATCATATGCTGAATCAACAATGGAAACAATTGAAAATGGGCTGGATGTAATTTTTCAAACTTCCTATTCGCATTTTCCACTTTTTTTTGAGGCATTTAAAAACGGAATGATAAACGAGTCAACTATCAATAAAGCAGTTGAAAGAGTTCTTACTGCAAAATTCAATTTGGGTTTGTTTGAAAATCCTTATGTAGATGCTGCAAAAGCCAATGAAATCAACGGTAATCCTAAACATAGAGAACTTGCGAAAAAAGCTGCATTGGAATCAATTGTATTATTAAAAAATGAAAACAATATACTTCCCTTAAAAAAAGATTTAAAGAAAATTGCAGTTATTGGAAGCGATGCGATTGAAGGAAGGCTTGGCGGATATAGCGGTCCGGGGAATAATGTAGTAAATATTTTAGAAGGTATAAAAAATAAAGTTAAAGATTTTGCTGATGTGAAATATTCAAAAGGTTGCGATAGAGAAGTAATAAAATTTGTTCCGGTTCCATCTCAAAATTTATTTAGTTTACAAAATGGTAAAAAACAAAATGGATTATTTGGAGAATATTTTAATAATCCAAATTTTGAAGGAAAACTAACATTTTCTAAAATTGATGAAATAATTGATTTTAGATGGACACTATTTTCGCCCGATCCGGAAAAATTAGATTACGATTGGTATTCAGTTAAGTGGGAAGGGAAAATTATTGGACCTAAAAATGGAAAAGTGAATATTGGAATTGAAG
>JBGSKB010000594.1:0-5003 GCA_041741395.1 Melioribacteraceae bacterium | reverse complement strand
CACTGCAATTTCGTTAACAATTTTAATTGCATCAATTATAATTGATAAAATTTACGGAGCAAAATTATTTAGAAATAAATTATTCTGGATTTATTTTTTAATTGTAACTGCATTTACAACTATATTTAACGGCTATTTAACATGGCGTCCCATAGTAACTTATAATGAACTTTACCAAATTGGATTTAGAATTTTTACAATTCCAATTGAAGATTTTTTGTTTGGTTATGCATTAATAATTTTAGTTACAACAATTTTTGAAAAAAGAATTTCAAAAGGTTTGAATAATGTTACGAAATAAATGGTATTTAATTTGTCCATCAAAAGATTTAACTCATAAAATATTATCACAAAAAATTCTTGGTGAAGATCTAATTATTTATCGTGCAAGAAATGGAGAAGCTGTTGCACTTGAAGATAGATGCTGCCACAGAAATGTAAAATTATCACTCGGATATTTAAATGATAATAATGTTGTTTGTGGTTATCATGGATGGGAATTTGACTGCAACGGTTTTTGTGCTCTAATTCCTTCTCAACTTCCCGGAACCAAAATTCCACCTAAAGCAGTGATAAAAAAATATCCAATTAAGGAATTTAATAAATGGGTTTGGGTTTTTATTGGTGATGAAGAAAAATCAAAAAACATAAATCCGCCAAATATTCAAGAAATGAATGAATGGGATTTCACCTATAAAACTCATGTATTTGAAGCAGATTTAGAAGCTGCCGCAGAAAGCTTGATCGATCCTTATCATATAAAATATACTCACAAAGACTCTATAAAGCATTTGCTGGGACAAATAAACGAATTCCCCGCTGAGTTTAGGATAAATTTTCTTGAAGATGGAATTGAAGGAAATTATTATCGTTCAAATACTGCGAATGTTTCTGAAAAAATGTATTTCGGGAAAGAGCCGGAATTAGAAGTTTATTATAGATTTTATTATCCAAATATTTCAAGATTAGAAGCACGTTTTAAAGGAAGAACTCTTTTAATTCTTGAACATTTTATGCAAGTTGATGATAAGCGTATCAGCATGATGCAAATTACTTTGTGGAAAAATATTTTTGGATTCTTTCCGGCATTCGGAAAATATTTTATGGCAAAAAAATCCAACAAAATTGTTAATGAAGATATTGCATTGTTAAAATCGCAGAAAATAATACTTGATAGAACAAAAGATAATTTACACGAAGTTAGTGTTAAAGGTGATGAAATTTCGCTTGCATTCCGCAAATACTGGAGAAAAAGATTAAAAGAAGAGGATAAATAATTGTTTAGTTCAGAACTTTTAAGAAATAAAAAATCTGTCCCTTTTGAATTTAACAATGTTGCAAAAAATTATGATCTTGCAACTTTTCTTAGTCAAGGTTACCAAAAAGATTTACAACTAAGTGCAAATAGAATGATGTTAAAAGGAAACGAATACATTGCAGATTTATGCTGCGGAACTGGAAAATCAACAAAAGCTTGTTTGAATATTTTACCCAATGGCAGAATATTAGGAATTGATAATTCTAAAGAAATGATTGATATTGCCAAAATAAAATTTAGAAATAGTAATGTTGAATTTACATTAGCTGACGTAATGGAATTAAACTTTCCGGATAATACTTTTGATGCAATTTTTATGGCTTACGGAATTAGGAATATGCCTGACTATGAAAAATGTTTATTAAACCTAAAAAGAATGTTAAAGCTCAATGGTGTTATTTGTTTTCATGAATATTCGCTTAATGATAATTTTTTAACAAAACTTTATTGGAAGTTTTTAGGAACCTTTATAATTGTTCCTATTTCAAGTATGTTAAGCGGATCAACAAAAATTTATACATATCTTGTTAAAAGTGTTTTAACTTTTCCATCGCCAAGCAAATTTTTAGAGATATTAAATTCAGTAGGTTTTAAAAATATTAAAAGATTACCAATGCCAAGTTGGAGAAAACCAATTTTACACACTTTTATTGCATATAAATAATTTTAGAAATGAAAATACTAGAAAACATATTAAAAAAAAGACTAAGCAATTACAAAATTCAAGTTAACAAAATTGATAAATCTCTTTCACCTAAAATTCAAAATGAAAAAAACGTTGCAATAATTGGAAGCGGGATTGCTGGTTTAACATCTGCTATTTTACTGAGCGAACGCGGTTTTAAAGTTAAACTTTTTGAAAGAGATAATTTTCTTGGCGGAAAAATTGGAAGCTGGAAAGTAAAATTTAATGATAATTTTGAAACAAATGTTGAGCACGGTTTTCATGCATTTTTTAGACAATATTACAACTTAAGAGAAATTCTTAAAAAGATTGATTCCTTCAAACACCTTATTCCTATTGATGATTATCTAATTAAAACTCAAAAATACGGTGAGTTTAGTTTTAAGAATATTGAGAAAACTCCAATTCTAAATATTCTTTCGATGAGAAAATCGGGAATTTATTCATTTAAAGATATTTTCAAAAATCCAAAATTCGCCGAATTAATTTCTCTCTTAACTTACGATAAAGAAAAAACATTCGATAAGTTTGATCACACTTCATTTAAAGAATATGCGGATAAAATAAATCTACCAAATGAAATGCGATTAATGTTCACAACATTTTCGCGAGCATTTTTTGCTGAGCCTCAATTTATATCGATGGGAGAATTGATTAAAAGTTTTCATTTTTATTTTTTGAGCAACAATCACGGATTGATTTATGATGTGCTGAATGATGATTTCCAAAATACATTGTTAAACCACGCAGAAAGATTTATAAAGATGAACGGCGGTGAAATTAAATTAAATACCCCAATTATTTCTTTGCAAAAAATTGGCGATAACTTTTTAATAAATAATGAATATTTTGATTACACAATAATGGCAACCGATATTCATGGGACAAAAAAGATTTTCTCAAATTCTGATTTCATAAAATATGGTGAAATAAATTTTTATAATCAAATAATGAATCAGAAAAAATCGCAACGCTATGCAGTTTTGAGACTTTGGATGGATAAACGCATTGGCGAGAATTTACCTTTTTTCATTTTTACAGATGCTATAGAAATTTTAGATTCGGTAACAATTTATCATAATATGGAAAAAGAAAGTTCTGATTGGGCGCAGAAAAATAATGGCGGAATTTATGAACTTCATTCTTATGCTGTGCCGGATAATTTTGATGAAAATAAAATTCGTGAACAATTACTATTAGAGTTTTATACATATTTCCCGGAATTGAAATCCGCAAATATTCTATATGAAAATATTCAAATTAAAAAAGATTTTACGGCATTTCATACCAATTTATACAAAAACAGACCTTTGCCAATTACATCAATAAATAATTTTTATCTAACCGGCGATTGGATAAAATTACCAATTCCCGCAATGCTAATGGAAGCTTCCGCAAGTTCTGCAATTTATGCAGTAAATGATATTTTGAAAAAAGAGAATTTACAAGAGGAACCAATTTTATCGGTTCCATTAAAAGGGATTTTATCAAAACAATAATTTTTCATTTAAATTATTTTTCATCATAAAATTACCTATTGAAAAAAAAATAATTAATCTATTTGATTTAACAAATTTCTTTCTATAGTTTTGTATCAAATGACAGTATCTTTAAAAGTAGTTTCAGAAAAACCGAATTACATCAGTTTTAATCTTCAAAGTCTTTTCAAAGCTCTGTCAGTTTATTTTTAATTAATTTAGGAGAATCTGTTTGATGGCAGAGCGTACAAAAGGAACCGTAAAATGGTTCAATAGTTCAAAAGGTTATGGTTTTATTTCACAAGAAAATGGCGAAGATGTTTTCGTTCATTTTAAAGCAATTATTGGTGATGGCTATAAAACTTTAAAAGAAAATGATAAAGTTGAATTTGTTGTTACCAATGGAGAAAAAGGTCCACAAGCTGCTGATGTACAAGTTGTAAAATAAAACTTATACAAAAGAAAATTTTATAAAAGCTCCCAGCAACGGGAGCTTTTATATTTTAAATAACTTTCTTTGAGTTAATAATTTTTACTCCGTTATTTTTTATTTCGTCAAATGCTAACTTTGAATCTTCTTTTTTAATGTTTACTCCTTTTACCGCATCTTTAATTACAAATGTTTTAAATCCTTCTTTCACTGAATCAAGAGCTGTAAACTTTACGCAATAATCTGTCGCTAATCCTGTTATAAAAACTCTTTCTACCTTTTTCAATTTTAAATATTCTGTTAGTCCGGTTGATGATTTATGGTCATTATCATAAAATCCGCTATAGCTATCGATTTCAGGATTAGTTCCTTTGCGAATAATTTTAAATTTATTTTCAATTATTAAATCTTTATGAAATCTTGAACCTTTTGTTTTTTGAACACAATGATTCGGCCACAAAACTTGAGAAATCCCATTTAATTTTATTACATCATAAACACTTTTATTTTGGTGGTTTGATGCAAAACTTTTATGATTTTTAGGATGCCAATCTTGAGTTGCAATTATAAAATCAAATTTATTAGAAAGTACCAATTCATTAATAATTGGAATAACTTCATTTCCATTTTTAACTTCTAATGCTCCATGCTCGCAAAAATCATTTTGAACATCTACAATAATTAATGCTGATTTCATTTTATAATTTCCTTTTCAAAATTTCTTGTAAAAAATATTCTATCTTTTTATTCCCAAAACTTGTTTTGCAAGATTTATTGTTTTTTCATTGCCGGTATGCTTGCCTTTTACATCGGAAAGTTTTATTGTAGAAGTCCAATCTTCGCCATGCGGAGCAGCCGCAATCATTTTAATTACAATGTTTAATGGTTTTATTCCCGGAATATCGTTTGATAAATACGTCCCAATTCCATAAGAAGTATTAATAATTTTGTTCACATTTTTTTCTATGCTTTTTACTTTCTCAAAATTTAATCCATCAGAAAAAACTATAGTTTTTAATTTTGGATCAATTCTTACTTTTTTATAATGATCAACAAGTTTGTAAGCAAACACAATTGGGTCACCGGAATCTT
>JBGSKB010000593.1:0-11673 GCA_041741395.1 Melioribacteraceae bacterium | reverse complement strand
ACAAAAACAATTAATTTCTTTTGCACGCGCTTTGGCATTTGATCCGCAAATATTAATTCTTGATGAAGCAACTTCAAGTGTTGATACTGAAACGGAAATTTTAATAAAAGAAGCAATTGAAAAATTATTAGTCGGTAGAACATCAATTGTAATTGCGCATCGTTTGTCTACAATACAGAATGCAGATAAAATTATTGTTATGCACAAAGGTGAAATTCGTGAAATCGGATCGCACCAAAATTTACTTTCACAAAAAGGAATTTATTACAAACTTTATCAGCTTCAGTACAAAGAACAAGAGCTGAAGCATTTTTCTTAAGAGGAAAATTCATGGCAATTAATTTTATGACTTTAACCCGGCATATTTATGAAGGTGAAAAAAGATATCCAGGGGCAACCGGAGAACTTTCCGATTTATTACATGAACTTTCTTTGGCTGCAAAAGTAATTTCTTTGGAAGTAAATAAAGCCGGACTTGTTGATATTATTGGCTTTGCCGGTCATGATAATATTCACGGTGAAAAAGTAAAAAAGTTAGATGTATTTGCGCATGAAACTTTGTTTAAAGCAATGGATCACGGTGGTCACCTTTGTGTTATGGCTTCTGAAGAGGAAGAAGATATTTTGCGAATTCCGGATTATCACAGTAAGGGAAAGTATGTTTTACTTTTTGATCCTCTCGATGGCTCTTCAAATATTGATGTAAATGTTAGCATCGGAACAATATTTTCAATTTATAGAAGAGTTACTCCGAATGATGGCTCCGGTGGAACTTTAGAAGATTGTTTACAACCCGGATTAAAACAAGTTGCTGCCGGTTATATTGTTTATGGCTCAAGTACAATTTTTGTTTATACGGTTCGAGATGGAGTTCATGGATTTACACTCGATCCGGCATTTGGCGAATTTTTACTTTCGCACAAAAATATTAAAATTCCGGAAAAGGCAAGTATTTACAGTATCAACGAAGGCAATTATAAATATTGGCATCCCGGTTTAAAGAAATATATAAAATATATTCAAGATGCTGATAACAGAGGGAGAAAACCTTATACATCAAGATATATTGGATCGATGGTTGCAGATATTCACAGAAATATGCTTTACGGCGGAATTTTTATTTATCCCGCTGATAATCTTAATCCCGATGGAAAATTAAGGTTAATGTATGAATGCAATCCGATGGCACTAATTATTGAACAAGCCGGTGGAAGAGCAATTGACGGATCAAAAAGAATTTTAGAAATTCAGCCGACAAATTTACATCAACGAGTTCCAATTTATATTGGAAGCAAAGAAGCTGTAGATAAAGTTGAGGAATATTTAAAACAAGAAAATCAATAATATTATTTAATTGCTGCTAATTTTTCTTCAATAATTTTTGCGAGCTCAGCAATTTTAATATCTTTTAGAGTAAGTTTATTATTCTTAACTGATATTAACGGCGGGTCGCCTTGTCCCTTCAAAAAATTTAACAATGCAAAAGAAAGTCTATTTCTATCATTCATAATTGGAATATAATTTTCAAGTGAATTAACTAAATTGTAAACTTTCTTTTCAATAGAATCATCGGGAAAAAGTTTAACTGCTGAAGGCGGTAAAGTTGACATTGAGTTTTCCTAATTTCTTCAAAATAATATTGAAAAATATGGATAAATAAATAATATCACAATATCTGTTTAGCAAGCTTGAAACTAATTGTTTAAATTTCTCCTCAACAAAAATAATTTTCCGTGAATCTCAACAAAATCAACAATATTTTAATTATTCGTTTAAGTTCTTTGGGGGATATTCTTTTAACTTCGCCACTAATTAGATCGCTAAAAAATCAATTTCCAAATTTTAAAATAGATTTTTTGCTACGCGAAGAATACAAAGATGCAATAATTTTTAATCCGAATATAAATTCCATAATCGTATTAAGTAGAAATAATAATTTAGATGAATTAAAAAGTAGCTTAATTTCTAATAAGTATGATTTAATTGTTGATCTTCAGAATAATTTTAGGAGTAGAAAAATTTCTAAAGGAATTTCTAACGAAATTCTAAGATTTAGAAAACCATCAATTGAGAAATTTTTATTAGTAAAATTCAAATGGAATCTTTTCAAGAAAATAATTCCAATTCCGGTAAGATATGCGGATACAATTCCTAATTTTAGTTTAGATGAAAACGGTTTAGAAATTTTTACCAGAAACGAAAAACTATCTTTTGATGAAAAAATAGAATTTAATATTGGATTTTGTCCGGGTTCGCGTCATCAAACAAAAATGTGGAAAGAAGAATATTTTATTGAATTGGGAAAAATGTTTTTTGCAGATGGAAAAAATATTTTGATTTTTGGCGGGAAAGATGATAAAGAAATTTGTGAAAGAACATCCAAACAAATTCCTAATTCGTTTAACTTATCAAACGATAATGAATTACTGAAGACTGCAGAAGAAATGAAAAAATGTAAAGTTATAATTTGCAATGATTCCGGTTTAATGCATTTGGCTTTATCTGTAAATGTTCCGGTTGTTGCAATTTTTGGATCAACAGTGAAAGAATTTGGATTTGCGCCATACAAAGGAAAAAATTTAGTTTTAGAAAATAATTCATTATCTTGCAGACCATGCAGCCATATTGGATTGGGGGAATGTCCGCAAAAACATTTCAAGTGTATGCTTGATATTACTCCGCAATTTGTTTTTAAGAAAACATTAGAATTTATCAAACAATTATGAAAACTATTTGGTTTTATTTTTATAACGTTTTTGTCTTACCATTGCTAAAAGTTTCATTATACTTTTTAAGTATTTTTAATAAAAAAATTCGTGATGGAATTAAAGGAAGAAAACGACTTTTTGAAAATTTGATAATAAATTTAACTGAACTTGATAGGAGCAAAAAAATAATTTGGATTCACTCATCTTCAATGGGTGAATTTGAACAAGCAAAACCGATAATTGAACAAATAAAAAAGAATATCCCTATAAATATTTTAGTTACTTTTTTTTCACCTTCTGGATATAATAACTCATTAAAATATCCAAATGCGGATATTATATCTTATATCCCTTTTGATTCATTTACAAATGCAAAAAGATTTGTAGGATTAGTAAAACCTTCAGCAGTACTTTTTATGAGATATGATTTTTGGCCTAATTTTATTTGGGTATTAAGTAAATATAAAGTCGCAACATTTATTGTAGATGCAACAATGAGTAAAACTTCAAAAAGAAAATTGCCGATTGCAAGACAGTTTCACACTGTATTATTTAAAGATTTTTTGAAAATTTTAACAATTAGCAAAAAGGATAAAGAAAGCTTTAAAGATTTTAACATTCCTGAAGAAAAATTAGCTGTTGTTGGTGATACAAGATTTGACCGAGTTTACCAAAAAAGTATTGATGCAAAAAATAAAAATTTATTCAGACCCGATATTTTTAAAGGTAAAAAAGTTTTGGTTTTAGGAAGTTCTTGGGAATCTGATGAAGATGTAATTTTTCCGGCAATTCTTAAATTGTTAAAATTTGATAAAAATATTGTTACAATTGTAGTTCCGCATGAACCATCAGTTCGGAGACTTGAAGCATTAGAATATACACTTCGTGATATTAAAACAATTAGATTTTCCTATAAAAATAATTATAACGATGAACCAATTATTTTGGTGGATTCAATAGGAGTATTGCTGACTTTATATAATTATGCAGATGTTGCATATGTTGGGGGAAGTTTTAAACAAGGAATTCACAATGTTTTAGAACCGGCAGTTTACGGAATTCCGGTTGTATTTGGTCCAAAAAATAAAAACAGTCAAGAAGCCAGAAAAATGATTGAATTAGGATGCGGTATCGAAATTACGGATAAATTTAATGCTTATAGAGTTTTAAGAGAATTATTTTCTAATGAAACAAAGAGAAAAGAATTAGGAAGTATTTCGAATAATTATGTTAGGCAGAATATTGGAGCAACTGAAAAAATTATTTATGAATTTATAAAAGTGAATAAATCGAAGAATTGATTTAACCGTGAAAAGTAAAATTTAAAAATGTAGTGAACGAAAATTTTCGTTCACTACAGAATTGAATATTTTATAATTGCGGACCAGCAGCTACTAATTTTTTGCCTTCTTCATTATCTGTATATTGTTCAAAATTCTTAATGAAAAGTGCAGCAAGCTCTTTTGCTTTTTCATCCCAATCTTTTGGATTTGAATAAGTCTCTCTTGGATCTAACACTTTTGGATCAACATCATGCAAAAAAGTAGGAACTTCAAAATTAAATATTGGGATAACTTTTGTTTCCGACTTTTCAATTGAGCCATCTAAAATTGCATCAATAATAGCCCTTGTATCTTTTATAGAAATTCTTTTTCCGGTTCCATTCCATCCGGTATTAACAAGGTATGCTTCTGAACCATGTTTCTCCATTTTTTCAACTAATTCTTCGCCATATTTTGTTGGATGCAAACTCAAAAATGCTTTACCAAAACATGCAGAAAAAGTTGGTTGCGGAGAATTTACACCTCTTTCTGTTCCAGCTAATTTTGCTGTAAATCCGGAAAGAAAATGATATTTGGTCTGATCTGGACTCAATTTTGAAACCGGCGGCATAACTCCATAAGCATCTGCAGTTAAGAAAATTACTTTAGTTGCATGTCCGGCTTTAGAAACCGGTTTTACAATATTATGTATGTGATAAATTGGGTAAGAAACTCTTGTATTATTTGTTACTGATCCGTCGGTAAAATCAATTTTTCCATTTTCATCAACCGTAACATTTTCTAATAGAGCATCTCTTTTTATAGCGGCATAAATATCCGGCTCAGATTCAATATCCAAATTAATTGTTTTTGCATAACATCCGCCTTCAAAATTGAAAACTCCATCATCATCCCAACCATGTTCATCATCACCAATTAATTCTCTTTTAGGATCTGTTGAAAGTGTTGTTTTTCCAGTTCCAGATAAACCAAAGAAAATTGCTACATCGCAATCTTTTCCTTTATTTGCAGAACAATGCATTGATGAAATTCCTCTTAATGGCAAATAGTAGTTCATCATTGCGAACATACCTTTTTTCATTTCTCCGCCATACCATGTTCCGCCTATTACTTGCATTTTTTCAGTAAGATTAAAAACCGTAAAAACTTCGGAATTTAATTTGTGTTCTTGCCATTTTTGATTTGTTGTTTTCGAACCATTCATAATTACAAAATCTGGTTCACCAAAAATTGCTAATTCTTCTTGTGTTGGTCTGATAAACATATTTGTAACAAAATGTGCTTGCCATGCAACTTCCATTATAAAACGAACTTTTAATCTTGAATCTTCATTTGCTCCGCAAAATGCATCAACTACATATAAATTTTTTGCAGAAAGTTGATTTGTAACGGTTTTCTTTAAATCATTCCAAACTTCAGTTGTAATTGGTTTGTTATCATTTTTTGCTTTGTCTGAAGTCCACCAAATTGTGTCTTTTGTTATTTCATCTTTTACAATATATTTATCTTTTGGTGAACGACCAGTAAAAACTCCGGTCATTACATTAACTGCACCAAGTTCAGTTATTTGAGCTTTTTCAAAACCTTTTAATTCAGAATTTGTTTCATGTTCAAAGAGTTCATCAAAAGAAAGATTATAATATATTTGTTTTGTGTCCGTTATGCCGTATTTATTTAAATCTATTCCATTCATTAAATTTTCTCCTAGTGAATTTTTAAAATTGGTTGGTTTTTAATAATGAGGAATTAAAAAAAAACCTTTGACGATTATAAATTATTTTCGGTTGTAAACTTATTAAAATTTGTTCTCTTCTTCAATAGAAAAAAGACATTTTTGACTTATATCATTTATAATTCGATTATTTTTACATAATATTACATATCCATAAAAGTTGAAAAATAGCCTTGTGTTTTTAATCACATCTATTTAATCTTTCATCACTTTATTAATGTTTATTATTTAGTTTATAAGCTAACTTTATACAAAATTATATGCCACAAAATTCTGAAATAGAAAAATTTATAGAACGGGCAAATATCAATCTTCAAAATTTATTTGAAGTTTTGCCTATTGGCGCTATTTTCTTTAACGAAAAATGGAATGTAATTTCTATAAATTCAAATGCCGTTAATATTATTTATCATACCAAAGAAGTTTATATCGAAAAAGATGTAAATATTTTTTCTCATTATTACCTTTCATCTATTCTTCCCTTAAATAAAATTTTCGATATGAAAAACGGAAATAATTTTGAGGATGAAATTAAAGAATTATCAAATCCGCAAAATGAAAACGAGAAAGTTTTTATAAAGGGGATTTCGTTTTTAGAAGAAAATAATTTTAAAGGCGGATTACTGTTATTTCAAAAAATGAATATTAATTATGGAACAAACTTTGAAATTTCAGATCAATATTCAATTTCAAATTTGTTGAAAAATATTTGTTCGTGTTATTTAATTGCTGATTTAACCGGAAAAATAATACTTAAACCCAATAAAATTGATAGTTGCAGCCAAAATTTAATTTCCGCTGGAAACTCTATTGATGATATTTTTAATAATGATCAAAATATTTTAATCCAGCAAAAATTTAAAAAAGCAATTGAAGAAAATACAAATCAATATTTAGAATTAATCTATTATTCTGATACAGAAACTTTTACATATAAAACAGTTTTAGTTCCGCTAAATAATAATAGCGGCGAGGTTATTTCAGTTTTATTTTTATTTAAAGATAAAAATAATCTCAATAATGATACCGCGGAATTTTTAAGCAATGCAAAAGAATTGCAAATTTATAAAACATTTACATCTGCCGGCTCCGAAGCATTTTTCAAAACAAATTTAAATGGAGTAATTACTTATTGGTCAAATAATGCAGAAGTTCTTTTTGTAAAGAAAAAAGATGAAGTAATTGATCAGTTCTTGGAAGAAATATTTCCGGAAATGAACAAAAGTAATTTTGAAAAGTTAAGAAGCGAAATTATTACAATGGGCAATTGGGAAGGCGAACTTGGTCATTTAATAAACGGTACAGAATTTATAGCAAAAACAAAAGTTAAATTGTATAAATCAAATCGAACAAGCGAATTATTATTTTACTGCGATAAAATAAATGTTCAGCTTCAAAAATTAAATTTTGCAAAAGAAGAAGAAAAGAATTTTTTTAGAGATACGGTTTTAAAATCAGAAGAAATGATTTTACAGACTAATCCTTATGGAACAATTCTTTTTGCAAATGAAAAATTCTGTAACATTTTTGGTTATGAACTTGATGAAATAAGGGGAATTCTATTTTTAGATTTAATTAACCGAAGTTACAGATTGGAAAATGATTTAACTGATTTTTCAACAGCGGTTTATAAAAAATCTTTTGAACATTTACCAATGTTTACAAAATTTGGTAAAATGATTGATGTTAAATCAACAGCAAATATTTCGCTTTCCGGAACTAATCTAAAATATTTTACAATATATTTAGATTTAATTGATTATACAAAACAACTTGATACAGAAATTTCTGAATCATTATTTGAAAGCTTTCCGGGTGCAATTGCAGTTCTAAAACATAATTTTATCATTGAGATAAACAAAACTTTCGAAGAATTAATTGGTTCAAAATCACATTTATTGAACAAAGGAATTTCTAAAATTATTAGTCCAAATTTTAGAGAAGAATTTGAAAATTTTATTGTTGATGACAAACAAAAAAATCATGAAAATCTGATTACAATTCTTACCGAAGAAGGAAACGAAATTGAAGTAAGATTTGAAAAAATTTACGTAAACAAAGAAAAAAATGTAGTTATTCTTAGTATTGATTCCGAAACTTTAGAATTAAAACAAAAGTTTGAAGAATCAAAAAGATTCACAAATGAATTTGCAAATTTTGATCAAGTTTTTTGGAATGGACATTTAGAAAATAACGGAATTATAATTGATTCGTTTACTGATTCGATTGAAAAAACAACCGGATACAAAAAATATGACTTTGCTCTAAATATTGATTTGTGGAAAGATATAATTCACCCGGATGATTTTGAGAACTTTGATTTATTACTTACCAATTTTATAAATGATGAACAAGAATATCTACAATTAGAATATAGAATTATTTCTAAAGCCGGTGCAATTGTTTGGATTAGAAACAGACTAAAAAAAGTAATAAATAAAGAAAAAACTTTTGAAAAAATTGTTGGAACTATTGATAACATTACCGATTCGGTTTTGCTAAAGGACGAACTTAATAAAAAAATTAATGAACTTGAAAAACTTAATGTTACAAAAGATAAATTTATATCAATAATTTCTCACGATTTGAAAGCTCCGTTTACTTCTATTGTTGGTTTTGCTGAGTTGGGATTAACTCAGACTGATTTAAGTTTGGATGAAATGAAAGAATATTTTGGTCATATCAGCAATGCATCATTACATACTTTAGATTTGATAAATAGTTTACTTGATTGGACCAGATTACAAACAGGAAGATTAACAATTAAACCCACAACAGTAAACGCAAATTATTTAGTAAGAAAAACCACAGAAATTTTAAATGGATTTGCCGCACAAAAAAATATTTCCATAATTGTTAAAGTTGATGAAAATATTTTTATTCAAGCAGACGAAGGAATTTTAACTCAAGTATTTAATAATCTTGTTTCAAACTCAATTAAATTTACACCAAAAGGCGGAAGCTTAATAATTTCAGCTTCTAAATTAGATGATCAACAAAAAGTAGAATTTATTGTTAAAGACAGCGGCGTGGGAATTGAACCGGACGACATAAAGAAACTTTTTTTGGTTGAAGAAAAACATTCAACATTGGGTACGGAAGGAGAGAGAGGAACTGGTCTTGGTTTAAGTTTGGTAAAAGAAATAGTTGAAAAGCACAATGGTAAAATTTACGTTAAAAGTGAAGTTAACAAAGGGACAGAATTCATTTTTACAATTCCAATTTCAACACCTTCAATTTTGCTAATTGATGATAAGCAAACTGAAAGAATTATTTACTCTAAATTAATTGAAAGTTTAACCGAAGGAATATTGGTTTATACCGCTTCAAATTTTGAGGAAGCAAAAAAAATAATAAATGAAAAAATGCCCATGCTCGTTATTTCAGAAAGTAATATTAATGGAATTAACGCATCAAATTTTTACAAATCTCTAAATACAAATGCAGCAAAATATATTCCTACCTATTTTGTATTAACAAGACAAATTAGTAAAGATGAATATGAGAAATGTAAGGGAATCGGAATTGATGGAGTACAAACAAAACCAATCGAAATAAAATTACTAAAATCAATTTTAGATACTTTTATTCTGGGAATAAAATAAGCTATTATTGTAAAAAATTCCCCAAATTATTTCTGTTTTAAAACAATTCCAGTTGAAGGATTTAAAACAATTGATCCGGAAATAGATTTTATAATATCTGGTAATACAATTTGTTCATCTGCTAAAATTTCCCACCAACCAGAAGGAAGTTCAAATTTCAATTCTTGTTTGGGATCCGCATTAAAAACAACAATATAACTTTTACTATTGAATTTTACTTGATAAGCTAATGCAAATTCATTTTTCTTAAAATTCTGAAATGAATAATCATCATAATTTGCTTTGCTAAATACTTTATGAAATTTTCTAAGTTTAATCAATCCTTTATAGTAGTTAACAAGATCTTTATTCAATTCCGCATGCACAAAATTTAGAAAATTTGTGTTGTTGTCTTTATTGTATGTATTGTGGTCTATTGTTCCGGCTTCAGTATCTTCAATATTTTCATCTAATTCAATAACTTTTGATCTGCCAAATTCTTGACCTTCGTGAATCATTGTAATTCCTTGAGAAGTAAACAAGAACAAAGCTGCTAATTTGTGCAATTTTAATTCTTCGGGAGTTAAATGCACATTTTTATTAATATTAGTAATTACTTCATCTTTTCTAATTTTTCCTAAACCCAAACGAATAAAATCTCCTAAAGTGTATCCATCATGAGATTCTAAATAATTTACTGAATGTTCCGGTTCTTGGAATAATCCAAATTCTTCATTAATTAAAGTTCCGCGTACATAACTTTTAATTCTATCAATATTATTATTTCCGTACCATTTCCCAAAAATCCAGCCTAATCCATTAAATGGATTTTCTCCTTTTATTCCGTTTCTAATTTGGTCATTCCAACTTCCCCATTCGCGCAAAGAAAATCCCATCGGGTCATATCCACCGCCCCAAGGTTCACAAACAAAAACCACATCGGGATTTATTTTTTTTGCTTCTCTAATTATTGCTTCAATAGTTTCCCAATCAATTAATTTTCCTAAATCAAATCTAAATCCATCAATATGATATTCTTTCATCCAATAAATTATGCTATCGATGATAAGCCGTCTTAGCATTGGTCGTTCTGTTTTTAGATCATTTCCGCAGTAACTTTCTGCAATGTAGTCCCCTTTTTCATCAAGTCTGAAATAATATTGTTTATCAATTTCTTTCAAATTCCCAATTTCATATTCAGATAAATGATTATAAACAACATCCATTATTACAGCAATTTTATTCTCATGGAATGTTTTTACCATATCCTTGAATTGTTTTACTTGTTCTCCGTTTGCACCAATCCATTTGCCTCTTGAGAAAACCCCAATATTTTCTGCATAATAAGAAGCCGGAGCAAAAAAGTTTGAGGTCATATAACCCCAATGATTTCTTTCATAAGGATTCCAAGTATTATATTTACCGGCTAAGGAATCTTTAAAAGGAATTTCACAATAGCCGTATTCTTGCGATGGTAAAAGTTCAACAGTATTTACACCCAAAGATTTTATATGATTTATTCCGCCGGTAATTTTATCCTCAACTAAACCTTTATAAGTTCCCGGAAAATTTGAACCAGAGGATTTATGTGCAGTCAAATCTCTTATATGCATTTCATAAACAATTAAATCTCGCCAATCTCTCTGAATCCAAACATCATTTTCCCAATTATAAGTATTATTATAAACAATTGATTTTCTTGGATTCAAATAATCTGTATAAGTGGCAACTGCTTTTGAATAAGGATCTACACACAAAGGAGGAATTTTATTCTTTTCTAAATCATCTTCTGAAAAAACTTGATAGCCATAATATTTATTTGTTAAATCTTCATTTAAAGTTACTTCCCAAACACCGTCATCATCTTTGTACATTTTAAAATCTGTTGAATTTGTATCGGATACATTTTCATAAGTTTTTAAAATTATATGTTCAGCATTCGGAGCAAAAATTCTAAAAGTCGTTTTATTTTCAGAAACAATTGCGCCAAGTTTTTTTGTAGAGAAAACGGTATTTAATTGATGCTGTGAAAATTTAATTTTGGAAGTTTCCGAAGATAAAACCTCTTTATTTTCTGAAATATACAACCTATAGCCCTCTGAATTTATTTTAGGAATAAGAAGAATAATTACTGTAAAGGCAAATATTTTTAATTGCGCTTTCATAGACATTATCGTATTAAATTAGTTGTAAATTAACGAAAAGATATAAACCTTACAAAAATTTGTAAGAAAAGTTAAAATAAAATGATGAGATAATTTCGAATATTTTAGTAAGAAATATCTATATTTTCCAATGATGGTAAAGGTGGAATTTCAAATTCTGCACTTTGTGTTTCAATAAATTCATTATTAGGAAGAGAAATT
>JBGSKB010000592.1:0-2655 GCA_041741395.1 Melioribacteraceae bacterium | reverse complement strand
AAATCAATATATTTTCTAATTAAAGAATTTTTATTTGGAATTATATCAAAGCGATTATTGCGTTATCTTGTAATTATTATTTTTTTTGGCCCGATTATTAAAATTTCTGAAAAACTAAATTTTCCACTTTCAAATCAATATCAAAATTTGAAATTCTGGTTTTACAAAATTTTTAGAAAAGTTTTATGAAACCAATATTTATTTACATAAAATCATTATTAGATTTTTTAATACTACAAATACTTAGATTGTTACCTACAAAATCATCAAACAGTAATAATAGTCTTTTGTTTATTAATACTGGTCAAATTGGTGATCTTATTGTCTCCACACCCATTTTCGAGTATGATTATTTATTTTCAAGTTTTGAGAAAGTCTATTTTCTTATGCAAGAAAATTATTTTGAAATGTTTACTGATTATGAAGGAAATATCGATTTATTAGGTATAAATGTTAATAAGTATAAGTATAATTTTTTTTATAGAATTAAAAAAAATATTGAACTATTCAAACTAAGATTCAATAGTGTTTATAATCTTACATCTGTTAGAGCAACTTGGAATGATACATTAGCTTTGGGAATTGGAGCGAGAGAAAAATACGCTTATTCAAATAGGTGGAAATCTTTATTAAAAGTTATGAGAGATTATACAGAAAGCCGATACGATAAGTTATTTGCAGATCATTTATATAATGAATATGATAAAATGGATTACCTAATTGAATTGTTTAAAAGAGATTACAACTTTGCAAGTAGTGAGAAAAGGTCAGTTTTTAGATCAATTTTAACACAAAAGAAGTTTGACATTATTATTGCTCCCTTCTCTTCTGATGGTTTAAGGGATTTAGAAATTGGTAAATTAGACAAGATTGTTAATACTTTTAAAAATCATCAGATTCTGATATTATGCTCAATACAACAATTAAATAAATTGGATAAAATAAATAGACTTGATAATATCTCAATTAATGCTGGCAGAACAAAATTGAATGAGTTATATTCGCTGATTAATTCCTCCAAGTTATTTGTTGGCCTTGATTCTGGTTTAACTCATATTGCAACTAAAACAAATACCAAAGTAATTGCAATTATTGGAGGAGGAAACTATGGAAGATTCCTTCCAAAACCCAATGACAAAACCAGTAAATATTTGGCTAGTGAAATGGATTGTTTTGGTTGTGAGTGGAATTGTATAAAAGAAAAAACATATTGTATTGAAAATGTAGAGATATCTACTATTATCAGCAATATAAATTTAATGCTTTATCACAATTAATATTAAAATAAAAATTGTAAAATGGTCCAATTGGTTTGCAAATTTAAGTCTTAAAATATTCATTTCAATTACTCAAATTTGATAAATATGAAATACTTTGTGAAATTAAAAAATAATTGGGATAAATTTGCTATTAAAGATCCACTTTGGGCTATTTTAACAGATGATAATAAAAAAGGAAACAAATGGGAAAAGGAAGAGTTCTTTAATTCTGGCAAAAAAGAAATTGATAATTTATTGGCTCAGATCGAAACAAATGGCATTCGAATTAATTTTGATAAAGCTATGGATTTTGGATGTGGAGTTGGAAGGTTGACTCAAACATTAGGTGAATACTTTAATAATGTTATTGGTTTTGATATTTCACCTAAAATGATTGAACTTGCAAATGAATATAATAAAAAACGAAATTGTAGATACAATGTTTGCGATTTGATTAATATAAAGAAAAAACAAAGTAATGAATTTGACTTTATTTATTCAAATATTACACTCCAACACATTCAACCAAAATATGTTTATTCTTACCTAGAAGAATTCCAAAGAATACTTAAAAATAACGGGATTATTGTCTTTCAACTTGCTCATAAATTTAAAAATCCTTTTATTAGAATTTTAAGAGAAAATGTTTTTTTATACAATCTATATTTAAAAATTAGATTTATAGGTTGGGAGAAAATGGAAACTTATTGCATTCGGAAAGAAAAACTTTTAAATTTTATGAAAAGTTTATCATTTGAACTGTTATTACTTGAGAAAGATTCCAAAGCTGGTCCTAAATGGGAAAGTTACACTTATTACTTTAAAAAAAATAAATGAGAATTCTTGAAATTACCAGATCATTTTATCCATCAATCGGAGGGATGGAAAAATTTGTTGCTGACCGGCTAAAAATTTATGATGCTTTGGGTTATAAATATAAAGTTATAACCACAAATCATCTTGAAAAAAATATAATTGAAAAAGAAAGGAAAAACTTTGTTAAGTATTTAAATAGTTGTACACCTTATGAGATAACTCCAAACCTTTCGAAAGCAATGAGGATAGATTATGATATTCTTAGTGTTAATCAAGTTGGTTACTATTATTCAGATAAAGCGATTAACGAAGGATTTAAAAAGAAAAAAAAAATTATAGTTACTCCTCACTATTTTTTTCATACAAACAATTACAAATTAATTAAAAATTTATATACTAAGTTTGTTCTACAAAACACACTGAGTAAAATAACCAAAATGATTTGTTTTACTGAAACCGAAAAAGATTTTTGGGTTAATAATTTTAATTTTCCGGTTGAAAAAATTATTAAAATTCCACACTATATCGAATTGGAAGAGCTAAAAATTAAAGAGGAACTACTATATGGTGATTTCTTTTT
>JBGSKB010000591.1:0-6812 GCA_041741395.1 Melioribacteraceae bacterium | reverse complement strand
AATCTATGGTTTTATTTAGTCATGGAATTGGCGGAAATTTTCTTCAACATTTAATTAATGCGTATGGAAGTCCAAATATTACTGCTCCATCATTTGCACAATGCAGGGGACCAAGAGAAGTTGGATTTGAATTAACATTTGGTGATGTAGTTGGTTCACCGGAAAGAACAGATATTCAAAATTCAAAATGTTTGGTTCTAATAGGTTCTCATCTTGGTGAAAATATGCACAACACACAAGTTCAAGAATTTGCGGAAGTATTAGAAAAAGGTGCAACAATAATTACAGTTGATCCAAGATTTTCGGTTGCGGCAAGCAAATCAAAATATTATTTGCCAATTAAACCTGGGACAGATTTAGCTTTACTTCTCGCTTGGATGAATGTAATTGTTTCTGAAAATTTATACAATAAAGAATTCGTAGAAAAATATGGATTTGGTTTTGATCAATTTGCTTATGAAATTTCTCAATTTACTCCGGAATGGGCTTATATAGAAACTTCTATTGAGCCTAATATAATTAGAGAAACTGCTTATGAAATGTCAAGATACAAATCGGCAACTTTAATTCATCCAGGAAGACATACAACTTGGTACGGTGATGATACTCAGAGAAGTCGCGCTATTGCATTGTTAAATGCACTTATGGGAAATTGGGGAAAGAAAGGTGGATTTTATATTCCTTACAATTTTAGTATTCCAAAATATCCATATCCGGCTTACCCAGAATCACAAAAAGGTTCTGCAGATAATCCAAATCATAAATATCCATTTGCGGAAGGTGAGAAAAGTTCAAGCGGAATGCGAGATGCAACTTTAACCGGAAATCCTTATCCAGTAAAAGGATGGTTTATTTACGCAACAAATCTTCTACAAGCTTTACCAAATACTCAAGAAACAATTGATGCAATTCAAAAATTAGATTTAATGGTTGTTGTTGATGTCGTTCCAAGTGAAATTGCCGGATATGCAGATGTTGTTTTACCGGAATCTGTTTATCTTGAAAGATATGATGATTTAAATACTTCATCATTTAAAGAAAGTTTTGTCGGTTTACGTCAGCCGGTAATTGATTCTCCGAATGATCAAAAACCAAATTGGTGGATTGCAAAACAGCTTGCAAATAAATTAGGCTTAGGTCATTATTTCCCATGGCAAAATGTTGAAGAATATCTAGATACAAGATTAAAAAGTGCCGGATTGAGTTTAAATGAATTAAAAGAAAAAGGGATAATTAAAGGTCCCCAACAGCAAATATATTATGGTGAAAATGAAGATCCCGAATTTTATACACAATCCGGTAAAATTGAATTTTATTCACTTCCATTAAAAGATGCTGGGTTTGATCCTGTTCCAAAATATACAAAACCGGAGGAACCACCAGCCGGATATTTTAGATTACTTTTTGGAAGAGCCCCGGTTCATACTTTTAGCAAAACGCAATCAAATAGATTTTTATCAGATCTAATGAATGAAAATGAATTGTGGTTAAATTCAGATATTGTAAAAAGATTAGGAATTAAAAATGGAGATTACGTAAAATTAAAAAATCAAGATGGAGTTGTAAGTAATAAAATTAAGGTTAAGGCAACAGAAAGAATAAGAACAGATTGTGTTTATATGGTTCATGGTTTTGGTCATAGATCAAAAATGTATCGCCAAACTTTTAATAAAGGTGCAAGCGATTCTCAATTAGTTACTAAATATAAAGTTGATCCTTTAATGGGAGGAACGGGAATGAATGTAAATTTTGTAACAATTGAATCGGAGGCTTAAATGGCAAGATATGGAATGGTTATCGATACAAAAAAATGTGTGGGATGTCAAGATTGTGTAATTGCTTGCCAAGCTGAAAATAATGTTCCGCAAGGGTTTTGCAGAGATTGGATTACAACAGAATCCAACGGAAAATTTCCAACAATACAATTAGAAATTAGAACTGAAAGATGTAATCATTGTACTGATGCACCATGTGTTTCATGCTGTCCAACTGGTGCAAGTCATTATCATGATATTGGCGGAGTTGTTCTTGTAAATCATAATGAATGTATTGGATGTAAAGCTTGTATTGCTTCTTGTCCTTATGATGCACGTTATGTGCATCCCGATGGATACATTGATAAATGTACATTTTGTATTCACAGAGTTGAAAAAGGACAAGATCCGGCATGCGTTTCTGTTTGCCCAACTCATTGCATGTATTTTGGTGATTTTGACGATCCTAACAGTAAAGTAAATCAATTATTGCAATCAAGAAAATATCATTTACTTATTCCAGAAGCTGGCACAAAACCAAATATATTTTATTTGATTTAGGAGAACAAGATGAACGAAATTACAACAACACGACATAATCATATGATTGATCCATCACTTTCCGTTTGGGGATGGGAAATTCCGGTTTATCTTTTTCTTGGTGGAATGGTTGCGGGAATGATGTTAATCTCAGGTTATTTTTTGTTTAAAGGAAGACAGACCGAAGAAAATTGCTCATGCTACTATTTACCATTTATGAGTTCAATTCTATTAACAATTGGAATGGTCGCATTATTTTTAGATCTTGAACACAAATTATTTGTCTGGAGATTATATACAACATTTCAGATAACATCAGCAATGTCTTGGGGTTCTTGGATTCTCGTTTTGGTTTATCCAATTTTAGCTGTTAACATGATTTTAAGACCTCCAAAATTTCAGATGAACAAATTTTCAATTTTAGGTGAATGGAAAAAATATTTAATAAACAAACCAGTTCTACTGAAATATCTTGGTGTTATAACAATGTTCTTTGGTGCCGGAATTGGTTTATATACTGGCGTACTTTTAAGCTCACTTGGTGCAAGACCATTATGGAGTTCGGCGATTCTATGGTTGTTATTTTTAATCTCCGGACTTTCCGGAGCAGCAGCTTTTGTTCATGTAATTGCAAAAGATGTTTATGAGCGTGAATTATTAGCAAAGGCAGATAATGCATTTTTGATAATTGAACTTTTTGTAATTGCACTTTTTATTATTGGATTAAAAACCGCAACAGAAGTACAAGCTCAGGCAGCAGATTTATTGTTAACCGGACAGTTTGCACCAAGCTTTTGGGTTTTCGTAATTGGGATTGGAATAATAATTCCACTTATAATTCAATTACTTGCTGTTAATCATAAAATTAGTCATACTGCACTTGCACCCCTTATGGTAATAATTGGCGGGCTAATTCTTCGGTTTATTATTGTAGCTGCTGGTCAATATAGTCATTGGTTTAATTCAAATTTTCAATAATGGAGAAAATAAATTATGAATGGTTTAACACACAAACTTTCACATATTTTTGAACATGGAGATCATGCTCACATTCATGTGAAAGAAAAACCTTTCTCAAATCCATATTTTGTTGGAATTGGATTAGGTTTAGTTTTGCTTGCTGCTTTCGTAATTATGGGAAGAGGATTAGGAGCTTCCGGTGCACTTTCAACAGCAATTGCAGTAAGTGTTAGCAAAATTGCTCCGGAACATGCATCAAAAAATAGTTTTTATCAAGAATATCTTGGAGATGGAAATACTAATCCACTTAAAGATTGGTTAATATTTCAAGTTATTGGGGTTTTGTTTGGGGGATTTATTTCTGGCTCACTTTCACACAGAGTTAAAAAAGGTATTGAAAAAGGTCCACGCATTTCAACAAAAATGAGATTAATTTATGCTTTTATTGGTGGAGGTTTACTCGGTTGGGGTGCAAAATTAGCAAGAGGTTGCATGAGCGGACAAGCATTAACCGGAGGAGCTGTTTTAAATTTAGGCAGCTGGATTTTTATGATGATGGTTTTTGCCGGAGGTTATGCAGCTGCTTATTTTTTTAGGAGACAATGGATATGAGTGCACCATTTTTTAAATTTGATTACTTTGGAACGGATGTAAGTCTAATAATAGCTTTTCTAATTGGAATTGCATTTGGTATTGCTTTAGAAAAAGGCGGATTCGGACGAGCAACAATTTTAGCTGCCCAATTCTACTTTACAAATATGAGAGTTCTAAAAGTAATGTTTACGGCAATTATTACGGCAATGCTAGGATTGTTCTTTTTATCAGTAATAGGATTTTTGGATTTATCGCTAATTTATCTTACTCCGACAAATGTGATGCCCAATTTAATTGGAGGATTAGTTGCCGGTGTTGGATTTGTAATTGGTGGGTATTGTCCCGGGACTTCAATTGTTGCGGTAGCAACAGGAAAAATTGATGCTGTGGTTTATTTAATTGGAATGTTTTTTGGAATTTTTGTATTTGGAGAAATGTTTCCATCAATTGAAGAATTTTTTAATTCAACTGCAATGGGAAGTGTAACTTTACCGCAATTTTTTAACATTCCTTATGGTGTTATAGTTTTTCTTGTTGTGCTTATGGCTATAGGAGCATTTACTGCTGCAGAATGGGGAGAAAAGAAAATGGCAAATAAATCATTGGAGAAAAAAGTATGAAAAAGTTTTTCTCAAATTTGAGTGCAGAAAAAAAACTTGCAATGTTTGCCATTGCACTTGGAATAATTGCTGTTTTTGCCGGAGATCCTTATGGAAAAAATTCGCTTAAAATTAATGCCAAGGAATTATCATTAATTTCATCAGATGAAATTGGAAAAGTAAAAGTTGAAGATTTAGCTGATGATATTATAAAATCAAAATCTGATTTTAGATTAATTGATTTACGCAAATCGGAAGAATATGCTAAATATAATATTCCAAACTCAGAAAATATTCAAGTCGATCAATTATTAAATTCAGATTTGCAAAGAAATGAAAAAATAATTCTTTATTCGGATAATGATATTGAAGCAACGCAAGCATGGTTTTTGCTAAAAACCAATAACTATAAAGGTGTAAATATTATTTTGGGTGGTTTGAATAATTGGAAAGAAAATATTCTTTTTCCAAAATGTGATTGCGGAGAAAATCCAACAATAGAACAAAAACATAAGCATGATAAACTTGCCGCAGTTAGTAAATACTTTGGCGGAAATATTCAAACAAATTCATCAGAAGAAAATTTAGTTAAAAATGAAATGCCCCAATTATCAGCGCCAACTGGAATTATATTAAAGAAAACTTTAGGTAAGAAAAAAAGAGAAGGATGTTAATTTATTAATAAAAGAAAATGTGAATATCTATTTTGAATCATTTCAAGAACCCGTTAACAACGGGTTTTTGTTTCAATGTAAAATAAATCATTTAAAAATAATTCGTTGTATGACAAATAACAGAATTCAGAAAATCTAATTTTCTAACTTTTGTTTATTAAATTCAGTCCATTGTTCAAGTGCTTCAATAAGTTCTTTTATAATTTTAGCAACAAATTCTTGTTTTTCGTCATCAAAATTATTCAAAATATTCTGGTGTAATTCAATGTGTTTTTTAGTAAGAAGATTAATAAATTTTTTACTCTCCGGAGTTAAATCCACCAAGTGATTACGTTTATCAGTTTTATCAATTCTTCTGATAATATATTTTTTTTCTTCCAAACTTGTTAAAATATGAGTAACTCTTCCAGCACTAATTTCTAATTCGTCAATCATTTCTTTAATTGATACAGTTGGTTTTTTTGCAAACATTCGTAAACATTTTAATTCAGTGGGAGTAAGATTAAAAAGTGCAGCAAAACTGCTTTCTTTTTTGTTGCATGCTCTTGAAAGTCTACAAGTTAATTCAGACATTTCTATTGCTTGAGATTTTGTAATATTCATAATTTCATCAATTTTTATTTACTTTAGGTTCTAAAGTAAAATATTCTTATATAATTATCAAATATTTCATTCTAAAAAATAATTTCATTTTTTAGTATCAGAAAATATTTACTATTATTTTGTATCATTATTAAAAAAATATTGGATAAAAAGTTTATGAAAATTCTTGTAACCGGTGGGGCTGGATATATTGGTTCTCATTTTGTAAAAATATTGAATGAGAAAAATTTGGAAGTTGTGGTTCTTGATAATTTAAGTAGAGGTCACAAAGAAGCTGTACCACAAAATGTAAAATTGGAAATAACCGATTTATTAGATTATAAAAATTTAGATAAAGTCTTGGAAAATCAAAATTTTGATGCTGTTGTTCACTTTGCAGCATTTGCATATGTTGGTGAATCCGTAGAAAACCCAAGTCTATATTATGAAAATAACGTTGTTGGAAGTTATAATTTACTTAAAGCTTGTTTGAAAAATAATGTAAAAAAATTTGTTTTTTCATCAACTTGTTCTTTATATGGAAATCCGGAAGTAATTCCAATTTCAGAAAATCAAAAAACCAATCCAATCAATCCTTACGCGCAAACAAAACTTATCATTGAAAATATGCTTAAAGATTTTGACATTTCTTATGGGTTAAAATACGTTTCTCTAAGATATTTTAACGCAGCTGGTGCGGATTTTGAGGGACAAATTGGTGAAAGTCATGAACCTGAACCGCATTTAATTCCAATAGTTTTAAACACAGCTTTAGAAAATAGAGAGAAAGTTTTAATTTTTGGTGATGATTATGAAACAAAAGACGGAACGTGTATTAGAGATTATATTCATATAAATGATTTGGGCGATGCTCACTTTAAAGCAATTGAATATCTAAAAAGTAATGAGAAAAGTAATATTTTTAATTTAGGAACCGGTGAAGGTTATTCGGTTAAAGAAATAATTAATTCAGCAGAAAAAATTACCAACACAAAAATTAAACAAGAAATTGTTGAAAGAAGAGAAGGTGATCCGGCAATTCTTGTTGCGGATAATAAAAAAGCAAAAGAAGTTCTAGGATGGAATCCAAAATATAAATTAAATGAAAT
>JBGSKB010000590.1:0-2334 GCA_041741395.1 Melioribacteraceae bacterium | reverse complement strand
TAGGTAATAATTGAATTGTTTGTCCTGAAACAGAAGCATTTATTGCATTTTGTGGTGTATAGAGGCCTTTAATTGTAGTTCCAGTTTTTAAAATTGCAAAATTGCCCGTAACATTTTGTTCCACTGAAATAGTCCCACCAGAAGATACAATTGAATAACCATTTAAAATTATGCTAGCATTTTTTTTAATTGTTAAAGTTTTACCTGTCGGGACAGATACATTACCCAAAACATTTATCTCACCTAACCATACTTCATTTCTTAATAATGTACCACTTGTGGTTAGTCTTAAAATTCCTTTGTCCCCACCAATACCATGGTAATTTTGTAAACTATTATTATCTTCTCCTTCTGCAAGTGCATCATCCATTTCCCAACTTTCGTTTAAAGTATAATCCCAAAAATCCTTAAAAACTTCTTCTGAAGGACCTACTGGTAAATTAACTATACCTCCAATAAACGTTCGTGCTCCTCCGTTTGTTAGCACAGAAGTTTTAAATGGCTCATTATATACTTGGCAAGAATTAAAATAAAAAATTTCTCCTCTTAAATCTTGTGAAGCAAACCAAGTATGACTTAAAGTTCCATTACTTAAATAAATACCTGTAGAACTTCCATGTCCAACATTGCCCATAGCCACTAAATCGTTATTAGTTATACAACTTTTTATTGCATCAAGTGTAGCCTGTGAGCCCAAGTATTTTTGGACATTATAATTATTATCTTCTGCATATTCTGTAACAGTATTTATTGCATTAACCGCTGATTGATATTCATCACATTCAGTATCAAGTAAAAAATTGACATTAGTTGTATTAATTTTATTTAATGCATCAGTTGTTCTTTCATATATTGTAAAATCACCATCTTCAGGTATATAATTATCATTTTGTATTTCTACATATCTACCATCTGTTTTAATCAACAAATATGAAACATAATATGAAAATCTACTTTTTTTTGCAACAATGAACTTTTCTCTATCATTTGTATAAAAGACTTTAACAATATTATTTTTAAGTTTCAATAAATCAGTATTCTTTTCAATAATATCTTTCAAGGATGTTAAATTAATCTTGATATAATTAGATGGGGGTCGCATTATTTCAATATTCTGTCCGTTTATCGAAATAAAACAAACATAGAATATTATCAAAATGATTTTTTTCATTTTATTCTCCAAATTTCGTTTTATATTATATTAGAATTTTTGTATTAAATATTGAAAATCCTAGATCCCTAGAAGTTCTCTTTCATTAGTCATGGAGTGATAGAGTAGTTTTTTTTGGGGACCTAGGAACATTATTTTGGTGGATTGTTCATAACTTGCTCCAATAAGATAGAAATTCATTAAAAAGTCGATTTGATTGAGTCTTGACTTACAACTCGTAATTTCCCGTCGTTAATGGAAAAAAGAATATAAGTTGGTATTGAAAGCCCACATACTTTTAAATAGTCCACATTTCCTTCATATTTTTTTCCATTAATTTTAATAATACTTTTGGGCCATATTCTTTCTCCCTTTGTTTCAAAATAAATTAAGTTCATAGGATATATCTCAAATTTTTCATAACATGGTTTTATTTTCATTTTGAAAATAAAAGTAAAAGAACCATTCGACTCTAGGACATCTTTTCTTAATGTTATAGTTTGACCACTCGATCTATACAAACCGAATCCTTCTCCATATCCATAATCATTATCTAGATTAAACTCTTCACTACAAAATACGCTATCGCTTATTAGTTCATATAACATAGTATTTTTTGGTTTTGTATTTAGTTCTCTTGGAATATGCAAAACAACCCCAACTGAATAAAGCTTTTCTTTAGTTTTATTTATAATTGTCTGCTTTATTTCAAGATTCAAATAATAATTATTTACATTATCTTTGTCGATCTTGTATTCAGAAAAAATATTTAAGCCCATAAAATCGTTTTTACCAAAACCAACATTAAATAGTTTTGCTCCTTCACCAAAATAATTGGAATATGGAATATGGAAAGCGTTGGACTGAGCTAACTTTTGATTATTCCAAAAATAACAGCTATTAATAAATGTATCGGGTTGATCAATTATGAAATCGTTTACAATATTAGGAATAGAAAAATAATTTGAAAACTCAGTTGGAATAAAGGCATTTCTACCGAATGCTGGGGATCGAATTGATTCTCTTTTTTGTCCTTCAGGTATTGGACATTCTAAATTAAAAAGAATTGTATCTTTTGTTGGATTAATAACCATAGTATGATGATAAATATCAACATCTTGAAAACCTCCAAAAATATGATCTTTTTCCAATACATAAATATCGTCAACTTTGTCAGTTGGAGA
>JBGSKB010000589.1:0-3894 GCA_041741395.1 Melioribacteraceae bacterium | reverse complement strand
GGAACATCTTCCAAAACCAAAAGCGGAATATTAAAAGCGTCACAAAATCTTACAAATCTTGCACCTTTTACGGAAGAATTTATGTCTAAAACTCCAGCTAAAATTGCTGGTTGATTTGCAATTATTCCAACTGAAATTCCGCCAATTCTTCCAAATCCAACTATAATATTTTCCGCATAATTTTTATGGACTTCTAAAAACTCTCCATCTTCAATAATCTTAGAAATTATTTTATGCATATCGTAAGGTTTGTTTGCATTCTCCGGAATTATTTCATCAAGCTCATGAATAATTAAATCTTTTTCGAAATTAAATTCTTTTTCAATTGGTTTATCTTTCCAATTTAGCGGTAAATAATCAACCAATTTTCTGATATTATTTAGAACTTCTATTTCACTATCAAATGCAAAATGCGCAACTCCACTTTTTGAAGTATGAGTTTCGGCTCCTCCTAATTGCTCAAAAGAAACTTCTTCGTGTGTTACTGTTTTTACAACATTTGGACCAGTAACAAACATGTGGCTTGTTTTTTTTGTCATAAAAATAAAATCTGTAATTGCCGGAGAATAAACTGCACCGCCCGCACATGGACCTAAAATTGCAGAGATTTGCGGAATAACACCTGAAGCCAAAGTGTTGCGTAAAAATATTTCTGCATAACCGCCAAGGCTTACAACTCCTTCTTGAATTCTTGCGCCACCGGAATCATTTAATCCAATTACCGGAATGCCGATTTTCATCGCCATATCCATTAATTTGCAAATTTTTTCAGCATGAGCTTCAGAAAGTGAACCTCCAAAAACAGTAAAATCTTGACTAAATATTGCCATCGGACGATTATTTATTTTTGCGAATCCGGTTACAACTCCATCTCCTAAATATTTTTGTTTTTCTAATCCAAAATCATTTGATCGATGTTTTACAAACATGTCAATTTCATCAAAACTTCTTTCATCAACTAAAAGTTCAATTCTTTCACGTGCAGTTAATTTTCCCTTTTCATGTTGATTTTTAACACGATCTTCACCGCCGCCAAGTTTTGCTTCGTTTCTTAAATTTTCTAAAATTTTATTTTTCTCGATCATATAAAAATTATACGGAAAAATGATAAAGTTTACTTTCAAGTTTATTCTTAAAAATATCTTCAATTTGATTTCTTGAGGATTGAAATTGATCTGATTCCAATAATGATAATTCGCGTTTTTCTAACAAATCAACTTTTAACTTTTCTATAATTTCACCCGGATTTTTTTTCATCAAATAAATTTTATCTGATAAAAATATTGCTTCGGTAATGTTTGTCGTTCCAAAAACAATCGATATTTTTTTTAAATTAAATATGTTTCTTAATAGTAAATAAATTTCTTCGCGTGTCTTATCGTATAAATTGTTGAATGGTTCATCAATAATTAATAAATCCGGATTATTTGCTAAAGCTCTTCCAAGAGAAATTCTAAACCGAAATCCTTCACTTTTTTTATGCGGAAAGTGATCTTCATAACCGGTTAAGCCAACTAATTTAATAATCTCGCTGATTTCTTTTTCATTCATTTTACTATTGAATGAGATATTATCAAATACATTTAACCAAGGAAATGAAGAAGGTTTTGATGGAATAAAAAATATTTTTTTATTTTCAGAAAATATTTTTCCGGTTGATGGTTTTTCTAAACCTGCAATAATTTTTAATAGAGAAGTTTTGCCCGAACATTGTGGTGCTAAAATTGAAACAAATTCTTTTTCGTTAATTGAGAAAGAAATATTTTCTAAAAGATGAATTATATAACCAACTTGATCGGTATATTCCTTCGATAAATTTTCAACTTTTAAAATATTTTCACTCATCAAGATTTTCCCAAAAGAAAAATTTTATTTTTATCTTTTTCATCAAAAAGTTAAATACAAATAAAGTAAGTATTAAAAAAGTAACTAAAAGAATTATCACAACTAAATCATCATACTTTGTAGAAAGATAAAATTGTTTTCCCAAACCACCGGATTTGTTTATAAATTCATAAAATAAAGTGTAAGTCCAAATTAGAAAATGATTTTTTGTAAATACTTTATATAATTGAGGTTGAAACGATTTCCAAATTACTTTATTTATTAATTCTTTTTGAGTTAACCCTAAACTCTTTGCTGAAAATATATATTCTTCTTTAACCTTTTTTGAATAGCAGAAAATTTCAGTTTTTAACAAGCCCATTACTAAAGCGAATATAAAAATAATTTCTCCCCATATTGAATTATCAAACCAAATATTAAAAAGGAAAATAAAAAATATTGGAAGGAAATAATTTGTAAAAAGAAAAAGTTGTTCCAACTTTTTAAACTGAATAGAAATACTAAAGATTAACGGGAAAAATACTTTTATTAAAAAATATGAAACAATAAAGTTTAAATAAATTATAGAAAGTGTGAAAAAGTAATTGTTTACAAAACTATAATCTTTAAATATTGATGGAATTGATTCTATTAAAATTGACGGACGCGGTAAAATTTGGTTGATGGGAAGAATGAATTCAAATAAAATTATATAGACAAAAATAATTGCAGACAAAAATGACAAAATTAAATTATAATTATTTCTCTTTAATAAATTATTTACAAACATTCTTAAACTTATTCCAATGATGATGTAATTTATTCAATCAATCTGGTATAATCAATATTAACTTATTTTAAAAATGGATTATTAATTTTTTCATAACCGATTGTTGTTGGATCGCCATGTCCTGGAAAAACATGTGTTTCATCATCCAAAATAAACAATTTTGAATGTATTGAATTTATTAATGTGTTGTAATCTCCGCCCCATAAATCAGTTCTTCCAATTCCTTCTAGAAAAAGAACATCTCCACTTAAACAAATATTATTTTCAAATAGAATACAATATTCGCCAGGTGAATGTCCCGGTGTAAAAAGAAAAGTTAAATTATTATTGCCAATTTTAAGTTTCAAATCTTCCGTTAAAAAATTATCCGGTTGTGGAGATTTTGTTGCGGTAATTCCAAACAGCTTAGCTTGTTCATTCAATTTATTTAATAAAGGCAGATCAAGTTCCGGAGCAAAAAATTCACAATCATATTTATTTTTGATAAAAGCATTTCCAAAAATATGATCAATATGGCAATGTGTATTTAACAGATATTTTATTGAGAGATTTTTTTGAATTATAAAATTAGTAACGATTTCTTCCTCACTATTAGAATAACAACCCGGATCAACAATAATTGATTCTTTAGAAATATTATCCCAAACTAAATAAGTATTTTCTTGAAACGGATTAAAAACAAATTTCTTAAGTTCAATCATAAATTATTATGTAAAATTTCTCTTAATATTTTGGAATAAATTTTTAGTATAATTTTTAAAATTAATTATTGTTTCTTCGAGCGAATCGCCGCCAAATTTCTCGAGCATAAATTTTGCCAAAACCCAAGCTAATGCTGCTTCACCGATAACTCCGCAAGCTGGAACTGCAACAAAATCGCTCCGTTCTCTTCTTGCTTTTACAGATTTCATTTCTTTTAGATTAACAGTTTCAATTGGCTGCATTAATGTTGCAATTGGTTTCATTGCGGCTCTTACAATAATTGGCAATCCAGTTGAAATTCCTCCTTCAATTCCTCCGGCGCGATTTGTCTTTCTCGAAAAAGTATTATTATCTAAAATTATTTCATCATGAGATTTTGATCCAAACAATCCGGCAGAATAAAATCCGGACCCAATTTCTACTCCTTTAATTGCGTTGATTGACATAAACTCAAAAGCAATTGCTGCATCGAGCTTTCTATCAAAGTGCATATAAGAACCAAGTCCAACCGGAACTCCGGTTGCTGCTACAATAATATTTCCGCCAAGTGTGTCACCGTTCTTCTTTGCAACTTTAAT
>JBGSKB010000588.1:0-2362 GCA_041741395.1 Melioribacteraceae bacterium | reverse complement strand
ATAAATTGATTGGCTGTTTTATCATAATTTGTTTTATAGATGATTGATTTTGATTCTTGTCCAAATTTTATATTTCTAAATTTTAAATCAGTATAAGCATCTTTAACTCGAGGATAAAATTCATCATAACTTCTACCTTTTTCATTACTCCAAAAAACTTCTGCTAATGCTAAAATTCTTGGAAATAATTTACTATCAACAGTTTCTTGAGTAGAAGTTTCTGTCCATAAATTTGCTTCGCTTCCTAGAATATATTTGCTTTCTGTTTCTGTTAATTCTGTTGGAATTGGATTAAACGAATATGCTGTTCGTAAATCTAAATCTTCCGGATCATTATTTAAATAAGTGTGAGATGCTGGAGAACAAATAGAATAATTTTGTTGTTTTGCTGCATCAACAGCGCCTTTAAAACTTTGCCACGATTGAACAATTGCTCCAGGAGCTAATCCGCCTTCAAGAATTTCATCCCAACCAATTAAATGTTTTCCCTTTTGCTCAAGATAATTTGAAATTCTTTTTATAAAATAACTTTGCAACTCGTGTTCATTTTTTAAGTTTTCAGTCTTTATTCTAGCTTGGCAATTTTTGCAAACTCTCCATCTATCTTTTGGAACCTCATCTCCGCCAATATGAATATATTTTGATGGAAATAATTCAATTACTTCATCTAAAATATTTTGCAAGAATATAAAGGTTGATTCTTTACCTGCGCAATAAACATCTTTATGAACACCCCAAATATTTGTAACTTCAAATGGACCACCGGTACAAGAGTTTTCCGGATATGAAGCTAAAGATGCTATGGAATGTCCCGGCATTTCAATTTCCGGAACAATATTAATAAAACGCGATTGAGCATAATTTACAATTTCTTTTATATCTTCTTGAGTATAAAAACCGCCATAAGTTGAACCATCGGCTTCTTTTCTCCATGCTCCAATTTCTGTCAGTTTAGGATATTTTTTAATTTCAATTCTCCAACCTTGATCTTCAGTTAGATGCCAATGTATTGTATTGAATTTATAAGATGCGAGAATATCAATATACCTTTTTATAAAATCCTTACTCATAAAATGTCTGCCGCAATCAAGGTTTAACCCGCGCCATGAAAATCTTGGTTCATCGTTAATTATTACAGAAGGAACAAATAATTCAAAATTAGTTTTTGTTTGAGAAAAAATTTGTGCAGGTAAAAGTTGAATTAATGTTTGAACTCCATAAAAAATTCCCTTTGAATTTGAAGCAGAAATTGTTATTCCATTTTTATCAGATTGAAGATTATAAGATTCCTCATTTTTAATATTTTCATCGTATTTAAAGTGAATAAAATTACTATTTATGTTTTTTTCATTTGAAACTTCCAAATTAAATCCAGCGCTCGAATTTATAAGTGAATTTAAATATCCAACAATATTATTCACATTCTCAATTTTTTCATCATAAAAAACTTTTGTTGAATTTGTAATTAAAAATTTACCTTCACTAATTTTTAGAGAATTTGGTTTTGGGATTACGCTCACTATTTCTTTCGGAGGTTTTGAACAAGAGAACAATAATATTGTGAACAAACTTATTATAAATAATAGTAATGTTTTCATTTATGTTAACTCCTATAATTAAATTCAAAAATTTTTAATAAATATTTATTCATTCGAAATAAAATCAACGTTCTGAACATAATTACAAATAGAAATCAAAACATATTATATTAAATATTGATTGGATAGAATAATTTTTCATCGGTAAGCCTATAAGATTTACAATAAAAATATATCTTTTTTGATGAATATTATTTAAGTTTACTTACACGTGTAAGTAAGATACTTAAAAATGTTTAGAATAGAAATAATTTCTTGTCAGTTTTGGTTTGGTATTAATATAAAATTTAATTCTGAAGGAAAATTAAATGAAATTGAACTTATCAAAATTATACTTCTTTGCAATCAGTTTAGCCATAGTAATTTTACTTGTTAATTGTTCAAGCAAGGAAGTAATTTCTTTCGGGAATGTGAAAGATTTCAATAATATTGAAGTCAATGAAATTTTAAATATTGCCGGTGAAAACTCAAATCAAATAAAATCTGCCGTTATAAATTGTCCGGAAAATCAAAAAGAAGGGTTACAATTTTTATTGCAAAATATGCCCGATCGAGATTTGAAGAATTTGTCTTCAGAATTTCTGCTTACAAACCTAAATTATTCTTATAGCGTTTTAGATTCTGTGAAATGGAGAAATCAAATTCCAAAAGAAATATTCTTAAATTACATTTTACCTTATGCAAATCTTCACGAAAGAAGAGATAATTGGAGAGAAGAATTTTTCAATAAATTCTTTCCGTTAGTGAAAAATTTAAATTCAACC
>JBGSKB010000587.1:0-6888 GCA_041741395.1 Melioribacteraceae bacterium | reverse complement strand
CAAAAGAAAATAAAGTAATTTTTATTCATGGACCTTTTCTTCACGAAGTTAAAGAACGCGGTTATTACTCTATTCGTAATAGAAATGGTGTTGAAGTAGATGGAGACGGCAACGGAGATATTGTAAAAGTTGATTATCGTGATATTTCAAATAAGGTAACAGTTCATGGTGCGCATCGCGGCGGTACGCATAGACATGAATATACTAGAAGTGGGAATCGAATTGGATTTACTTATGATGATTTTATACTACAAAATTATGATAGAACAATTGGGTATATGGAAAAAAGTCCAAATGCTCCTAATGGTGTTACGCATTTCTTCACAGTAATTTTAAAACCGGCAGAAAAAGATAATTCAAAACCCGGAGAAATTGAAAAAGCAAATGATGATTCTTGGATAGATTCATTGGGTACAATGCGTGCTTTTATTGGTAAAGTTAGGAATGACAATGGAATTGACTTTGATACAGATTTATTTGTTGCCGAGATTCCTCTTGATGTTGAAATAACCACTTCGTATTCCGGAAGTCAAACAGAATATCCAAGACCTCCACAAGGAATTAAAATTAGAAGATTAACAAATGGACTCAAAGTAAGTGGAATTGTTCGAGGATCTTATGATGGAAAAACAATTGCATTTACAGCATTGGATAAAAATAATGTTAAGCAAATATTTGTAACAAAAGCTGACGGCACACAAAAAAATCCACAAAAGATTACAAGTTTTAATTCAGATTGTAACTCGGTTCGTTGGCATCCAAATAACAATTATCTATTTTTTGTTAGTGAAGGAAATATTTATATAGCTTCAATATTTTCTGATAAAGAAAATAAAATATTCAAACTCACAGATGATAATTTAGAAAGAACTCAGTTAGTAGTTTCTCACGATGGGAAAAGATTAGCCTATGTGATAGCAACTCAGACAAGAGACAGTGAAACAAAATTAGTTAAAGATGCGGTAGGAAATGATTACAAGCAAATATTTATTATGGAAATTATTTGGGAAAAAATAAATTCTTCGTTTATTAATTTAAGTGAAATAAGTTAAAATTTAGTGAAAAGTAAGATTAGAAATTATGCGAACTTGGAAAAATCCCCGAAGTAGATTTTGTATGATGGGATTTAGGTTGCGACAGAATGAGATTATCTTCTCAAGTCTAACAGATGTTTGACTAATAAATAGATAATGGTAAATAATATGAAAGCAATAAATTATATAATTTTTTCTTTTCTTGGATTGCTTTTGAGTGATTGCACAACATTCGATAAAATTAATAGTGTGAAAATTGGCATGTGTTCCGATGTTCATCTTCCAACAATGCATGATTCTGAAAAAAGGATTACATCCTTTATTGATAGTATGAAAATTGCCAAACCGGATTTTATTATTGAATTGGGAGATTTTGTAATTCCTTCCGAAAAATATGATTTACTATTTGAAATATGGAAATCATATCCCGGAAAAAAATATCATGTAATTGGAAATCATGAAATGGATGGAGGCACAACTTTAGCAAGAGCATTAGAATATAGAAATATGAAAAATTCATTTTATTCTTTTTCGCAAAACGGATTTAAATTTATTGTTCTTGATGGCAACAATAAAAAAAATGCGAATCAAAAAGGTTATTGTAAATACATTGGAAACGCCCAAATTATTTGGTTAAAAGATCAATTGAGTGAATCGAAAGAACCAATAATTATTTTTTCTCATCAAGGAATTGGAACAGACCCAAATAATCCCGGTGAAAGATATTCAATTGAAAATGATGATAGCGTTAGGCAAATTTTTGAAAATCATAATAAGTTTAATAAAATGAGCAAAGTGATTTGCTGCTTCAACGGTCATACTCATCATGATTTTGCCGAAGAAATTAATGGAATTTGGTATGTTACAATTAATTCAATGGCATATAAATGGCTTGGTGAAGATTATGAATTTGTAAGATATAGTAAAGAAGTTGATAAAGATTTTAAATGGATTAAATTTACCGCTCCTTATAAAGATCCACTTTTTACAGTTGTTGAAATTTCTTCTGAAGGTTATATAAAAATTACCGGAAAGAAATCTGAATATGTCGGTCCGTCTCCATGGGAATTAGGATATCCCGAACATTTACGAAAATTTGTAAAACCGGAAATTACGGAAAGGTATTTAGAATTTTCTGTGGAATAAATTTTAATGAGTCATTTACTATTAAATGACAGAATCAATAATTACAACAATGATTGTACTTGAACAAATAAAAATTCTAAATTCCACTTTATAGTTAAAAGTTGATGATTAAAACAATATAAAAACTTTGCTTATTAATTTAGTTTACATATCTTTATACAAACGATTGCCTATTAAAATAAGCAAAGTAAAATTTATTCTAAAATTAACTTTAAAAGGTAGTTTTGTGAATAAAAACAACATCAAATCGGCTTCGTATTATTCTAAAACATTCATCATTTTTATCATTTGCCAAACCATAATTTTTGCGCAAACAAAAACTTATAACCTTGAAAAAAATAATTATAACAATGAAAAGTTGATTGTTGATGGGGATAAAAATAACATTTCGGATTTACAAATTGGTACAGAAGACGAATTATTATATTATTCAAAAAATCTCAAAAGTGATTTATCAAATGAAAATAATTTGAAAGTGCCAATAAAGATTTCTCTAAATAAAAATTGGCTGTTTCATCCGGATGAAAAAAACATTGGTGTTGCAGAAAAATGGTTTAGTGTTGATTTCATTGATTCTAAATGGGATACACTCGATGCCGGAAATAGATGGGAAAATCAAGGTTATCCAAATTTAGATGGATTTGGCTGGTACAGAAAAAAAGTTGAAATTCCAATTGAATGGAATGGTAAAAACGTTTGGATAAAATTCAGCGGCGTGAATGATGCTTACAAATTATACGTAAATGGTAATGAAGTAAGTTCAGTTGGTGAAGCAAATATTAGTTATGCAAGTAAGCCGTCGTTTTCAGAAATAACCAAATATATAAATTATGACAAAACAAATTTAATCGCGATTCAAGTAAATGATTGGGGAAACAGCGGAGGATTATGGCAAGAGCCAATTATTTTAACAATTGATGAAAATGAGACAAAGAATTTATTTGCCCCAATTTCTGAAATCAATTTCAATCCAAATAAAGAAGGTTACAAACTTTTTTGGGAAGATGAATTTGATGGAATAAATTTAGATACAACAAAGTGGGCGGTAAGAGGAGTTGGTCCAAGAGCCGCCGGCTTTGTTTCTCCTAAAGCTGTAAAAATAAATAATGGAAATTTGGAATTATTCTCGATGAAAAGTGGAGATTCTATTTTAGTTGGAGCAATAGGAACACAAAATCTTTTTATGACAGAATATGGATACTTTGAATGTCGTGCACAACTTCAGAAATCAAAAGGAAATTGGGCAGCATTTTGGATTCAATCACCCGGAATTGCTCAAGGTGAAGATCCGGCTAAATTCGGTACGGAGATTGACATTTTCGAATATTTTAAAAAGAATGGAGAATATATTGTATCGCATAATTTACATTGGGCATACGGACCGAACCAGCAATCAATTGGCGGATTACAGAGTTTTGTAAACGGTGTTAATGAAGGTTTTCATACATTTGCTCTTGAATGGACTCCGGAAAAATATACTTTTTTTATTGATGGATTGAAATATTATGAAGTTCAGAAAGCAATATCACATATTGATGAGTACATTATTTTAAGTATGGAACTTCCAAATAAAATTGAAGAATTATCAGATTCAAACTTTCCAGATGTTTTTATTGTTGATTATGTAAAAGTTTATAAAAAATAATAAGAATAATTTGAAATTGTTTTACACTTTATTATTGGAAAATTCTTTTATAAGGAAAGCTAAATGAAATCGAAACTACTACAAATTTTAAGTAAAATATTTATTGTTCATGTTGTGCTTTTTCTTTTTAGCACTATTTTGATAGCTCAGGAAAATAATTCAATTGAAGAGAAAGCAAAAGAATTAGTATCCATATTGACTTTGGAAGAAAAAATTGGATTAATTGTTGGGGATGGAAGATTTTTACCTTCAGTTGATTCAGCTATGGAAAAGATAAATGATGTTTATATAGCTAACCGAAATTCAAGAATTTTAATCCAAAGACTAAAAATAAAATCAACTTCTCTTACAGATGGACCATCCGGAATTAACAAAGACAGTGCTCCGGAAGGTGCAAAGGAATATACTTATACTACTGCATTTCCAACATCTACATGTTTAGCATCAACATGGAACACAGAAATTGTTGAAAAAATTGGTGACGCATTAGGAAATGAATTATTAGAATATGATTATGATTTAATACTGATGCCGGCACTTAATCTTCATCGAAATCCAAAATGCGGAAGAAATTTTGAGTATTATTCTGAAGATCCATTACTTTCCGGAAAGATGGCAGCAGCAATAGTAAATGGTTTACAATCCAATGGAATTGGAGCAACCTTAAAACATTTTTTAGCAAATAATCAAGAAACAAATAGAAGAAAGTACAATGCTGTAATTAGTCAAAGAGCCTTGCGGGAAATATATTTAAAAGGATTTGAAATAGCTGTAAGAGAAAGTTATCCAAAAGCAATTATGACTTCTTACAATAAATTAAACGGTTTTTATACAGCGGAGATTCCTGAGCTGTTACAAAATATTGTGAGAAAAGAATGGGGTTTTACCGGATTATTTATGACAGATTTTGATGGTTATTATGGTGATGCTGTTGCAAAAGTTAGAGCCGGAAATAATATGTTAATGAGCGGCAATATGGATGAATTTAATGAACTAAAAGATGCAGTGAAAAATAAATCTCTTGATGAAAGTGTTTTAGATAAAAATTTAATTTACAACATGAAATTAAAGTTAGATTCACCAAGTATGAATGGATATTCTCCATCGTTTAAACCAAATTTGATAGCTCATGCAAAATTAGCTAGAGAAGCTGCAAGTGAGGGAACAGTAATGTTAAAAAATGATAACAATACTCTTCCGATAACTAAAGATTTGACGATTGCTCTATTCGGTAAAATATCTTATCATTTAATTGAAGCTGGAACTGGCAGCGGAGGAATAAGAAGTAATAAATATGCAATAACTGTAAATGATGGTTTGAAAGCTGCGGGATTTAATGTTTTGGAAGAACTTGAAAAAATTTACAATGATTATATCGAAAAAATAGAAAAAGAAAATTTAGTCCCGGATTATTTTAATAATCCTAAAATGCGCGTGGACAATGGAATAAAGGATGATCAAGCTCCAATTCATTTTAAGAAAAGATTAGTTGCTTTTTGCAGAGATAAGAAATTATCCCTTGATGAAATTAGAAAATATGAAACTAATTCAGATGTTGCAATAATCACTTTAGGAAGAAGCGGCGGAGAAAATTATGAAAATGGTTATTTGGTTATTACAGATATTGAATTGGATTTAGTAAAAAATGTTAGTGAAGTATTTCATCAAAAAAGTAAGAAAGTAATTGTTGTCTTAAATGTTGGCGGAGTTTGGGAAACTGAAAGCTGGAGCAAATATCCAGATGCAATTCTTTTAATGTGGCAGCCCGGACAAGAAGGCGGGCACGCACTTGCCGATATAATTTCTGGCAAAGTAAATCCATCAGGGAAGCTACCTGATTCATTCCCAATTAAATATGAAGATGCGCCATCTGCAAATTCATTTCCCGGAGAACCGGTTGATGAACCAATTAATTCTTTTTATAACGAGGGAATTTATGTCGGTTACAGATATTATGAAACTTTTAATGTTCCAACTGCATATGAGTTTGGATTCGGATTATCATTCACGACATTTGAATATTCCGAATTAAAATTAAGCGATACAAATTTTGAATCAAAAATTACAGTAACGATAAAAATTAAAAATACCGGAAAAGTTGCCGGAAAGGAAGTTGTCCAACTGTATCTTGCAGCACCGCAATCACAAATTGAAAAACCTATAAGAGAATTAAAAAGTTTTGCTAAAACCAAATTATTGCAGCCTGGTGAAAGTCAGCAATTTTCATTTGAGTTGGATAAATATTCTTTGGCTTCCTTCTGGAGCGGAAAAAGTTCATGGATTGCTGATAAAGGTAATTATGAAGTGCAAATTGGTGCTTCATCTAAAGATATAAAACTTAAAGCCTCATTTAATTTACAGAAAGATATAATTGTTGAAGAAGTTCACGATGTTCTTTATCCAAATTTTATTATGAAAGAATTAAGTCAATCTGCAAATTTAAAAAAATAGTGTTGATGATTTTAGACAAGTAAAATTTAAGTATGCAAATTAATTAGGACAGAATTATGAAATCCAAAATTTTATTTAGCTATTTAATATTATTAATAATTTTATTTAATGAAATTAATTATGCGCAGAATAAATCAATTGTAATAAATGAGTGGTTGACAAATTGGGATTTGATCGGACCTTTTCAACTTGATAAAAGTCTGGATAATATAAATCACTTATCAAAATTTGAAAAAGATTTTCTAGAAGAATTTGGCGGTGAAAATAATTTTCAACTCGATTTTAATAAAGAAATTATTTCTAATGGAGAAAAATTAAAATGGTCAAAATTTGTTAGTAAAGATTCAATAATAAATCTTGATGATGCAATTTCAAAAAAATCTTACATAACAGCTTATGCATATAAGGAAATTATTTTTGAAGAAAATGGCACTTATATTTTTGCACTCGGTACAAACGATGGCGGAAAATTATGGATTAATGATATTGAAGTTTGGGATTATCAAAGTGGGCGCGGACTAAAACCGGATGAAAATTTAATACCAGTTTTTTTCAAAAAAGGAAAAAACAAAATACTTTTAAAAATTGAAGAACGAGGAAATAATTGGGAGA
>JBGSKB010000586.1:0-2712 GCA_041741395.1 Melioribacteraceae bacterium | reverse complement strand
AATAATTGTCGGAGGAATTGCAAACGGAATGCATAGATCATTTTTATTTTCAATTGATCACAACAAACTTCAAGGAACATTTCCAACGAGTGAAAATTATAAATTTCTGAATATGAAAATTGCCGATTTTAATAAATATATTTTATTTCCAATTTCTGATATGGGAAATTTATTTTTTGATAAATATAATGCAGTTTCTCGGGAACCATCTTTAGAGCGTGATATATTAAAAGTACCTATAAATGAAGGGAGTAACCATATTTATAATTATAAATTTTGGTATGGAGTTGAGTTAAATAGAAATCTCGTTCCGACTCATATTATAATTGGAGATAATGTAAGTGTTGAAAGAGATAAATTAGTAAAAAACGGAACTCTTAATTATCCTTTAACTGATACTCATGAGTTTAGAGAAATTATCATGAATAAAATTGAATATTGGAATGGTGAAAAATTTGTAAGTTTTTTTAATAATAAAAATAATATTAATTAAATTGCTAAAATGATTACCGCAGATTTATAATGTTTTGCACATCACATTGTTAAACTAAAATTCTAAATCTTTCTATCGATTATAAATTATTATTTTATAAGGTATTACCAAATGGGGGAGATTTGGGTCTATTCTCTAATTATTTCCATCTCAGTTTTAGTTTACTTAATATTTGTCAAAGCTAAATCTACAAATGAGAAAGTGAAATATGGAGATTATGAAGGAAGAATAAAACACTTCAGCGTAAAAATAGCATTAAATCCTAAAGATTCTTGTGCATATTACGAAAGGGGATTGGCACATTTAAAATCCCAAAATAAAAAAGCCGCGCTTGAAGATTTAAAAATGGCAGCAAGTTTAGGTGATACCAGAGCTTATGATATTATTGATCAAAATAATCTTGATGGAAATTATCTTCAACAATACTCAAGAACTGCACAACTAAATAATGAAATAAATTTCAACAAATTGGATGATTATAAAGGTGCGGTTGAGGATTTTAACAAAGTTTTGAAATCAAATCCTCAAAATTCTACGGCATATTTTATGCGAGCAGAGATTAAAGAAATTTACAAAGATCATGCTGGAGCTTTAGAAGATCTTAACAATGCGCTTAAAATAAATAATAAATATGCGGTTGCTTATTACAAACGCGGGGAAGTTAAAATAAAACTCAATGATATTAATGGAGCAAAATTAGATTTAAAAACTTCTCTTTCTCTTGGCTACAATAAAGCTTCTAAATTTCTATCTAAAATTGAAGCGTAAAAATTTCAACAAATAGAAAATTATAAAGCACAATTTAAAATCTAAAATTTTACAAATCTCTCATTTTGAAAAAAATCATCTTCCTCAATTTATACTTTTATGTCTATTAATTTTTTGGGAATTAGAAAATCAAAAATTCAGCTTGCACAAAGAATTTAGAGCTTTATAGTTACGAATTAAACTCTAATTAATAATTGAAATTAGAATTAAAGTTTGAGCAAGGAAATATGTCGATAAAATTATAAACTGTGCGGAATTAAATTTTTTTACAAATTTGTTGTAAGCTAAAGTTAAATCAGAAATAACAAATAAAAGTATTCCAATTGCAAAAATTATTGAAGTTTGATTTTCCAAGTAAATTGCTTGTTCAAAAGATTGCCAAAATAAAAATAAAATTATGAATGCATAAAGAATTATAAAACTCTTTTTTGAATTTACCTTTCTTATTATGAAATGATAAAAAAGTGAAAATATTAAAATTGTTGTTACAAATAAAATAAACGTAAAATGAAATAGAGAAGATGAAAAAACAAAAATGATATAAAAAATATGTGCAATCAGAAATGAAAATAATCCTTTGACAAATTGAGTTTTGTTAATTAAAAAAATATCGCCGGTTAGAGAAAAAATAAAACCTAAAAGAATGAAAATTTTATTAGATGAAAAATCATTGAAGTTTTGTAGAAAAATTCCAATTATAATTAACATTGGAATTGGCTTTGTAAAATAGGTTATTTTTTTGAATTTATAATCAGCAACAATATGAATTGTTGCTGATATAAATATTAGAAATATTAAAAATAAATTTAGTTCGATGTTCAAAATATTAGGTAAAATTAATTCTTGATTTTTGTGTCCAAACTTGTTGTAACTAATCTGAAAATAAATAATGCAATTGCAGCTACAAACGCAATAGCAACAAAATAATACCATAAAATATGGGCATCAGCATAATAAGCTGCTTTTTGAACTTCAGAAATTCCTGCTGGTAAAGTTGTGGGATCCGGACAATAAGCATCTAATAAATATCCAGACATAATAAATCCAACTAAAGCAGAAAAGAAAGAATGCAAATGACTAAAACCCATGTAAACTCCTTCTTGACCTTCCGGAGCTTGGTTTGCAAAGTATTCTAAAAATCTTGGTGAAATAAAACACTCCGCTAAACCTTGAATTCCTATTCCAATTATCATCATTACTGTTAAAGGATGCATTGAAAACATTCCCCAAAATTCTATTGAATTTCCGGTAAAAGATTCTAAAGTTTGACTTGAAGCCATAGCAAGTGCAGAAAATGGCATAATTATCATTCCAATTAATATTACCGAAACAGCTTTAAATTTTTTTGTAAGCTGAGTTACAACTACAACAAATACAACTACAATTAATGGATTTACATTTGCGAGCCATTCCGGTTTTGCTTGCTCGCCAAGTAACCTAATTACATATTT
>JBGSKB010000585.1:0-2485 GCA_041741395.1 Melioribacteraceae bacterium | reverse complement strand
GAAGCATTTGCAGCATTAAGCATCCACTTTCCAATAGCATTTGCAAATCTTTCATCATACCTAACCATTGGAACTAACGCAGAAGTTTGTTCAAAAGTATTCATTAAAAATGCATAATCATTATTTCCGTTTACTTCTCCAATTAAACCAGAAACATCTAATCCTCCCCAAGTTCCAACAATAGAACCCCAACTTCTAAGCTGACCAACATTGAAGCACCAATTAACCATTTTTTCCACATCATAATTTGTTCCTAACTCAGCATTCATTTTTGCTGCAGTGTAAGTTCCATAAGGAAGCTGCAATTCATATGAAGGATTTGTAATTAATCCGTTTAGAAATTCCATTGACCACTCAGCGCCAATTTTATATTTTATGTCACCGGTTTCTTTGTATGCATTATACAAAATCCATGCAAGCGCTCCTGCTGATTCTGGTTCTTTAACGTCTTGGTCATATGGAGTCATCGTTGATAAATCGAAGCCACGATAATTCATATACGGTACACTCCAAGGAGTAGTTTTCCCTCCCATTTTCTCAACAGCTTTTAACCACTGATCGGCAACACTTTTAAGCTGTAAATCAAAATCAATTGTGTTTGGATAAAGATCATATAATTGAAAAAAGAAAATATTAGGCATGGTTTCATACCACCAGTCATCGTAAGTATTATCAACCGGATGATTTTTATATACATTTTGTTCCATACGATTATTAAAATATTCTCGACACATCTTTACCCAGTTATATCCATTTTGATTTGATTTATCAAGACCTACCAGTGAAGCGCCAATAACTGCTGGTAGTAAATTAATAGCTTCTCCAGAACCAGGTGAAGTCGTGCCAACAACTGTGTGCAACCCAAAACTAATTTCGCCTGGATAATTAACTGTATTATTTCTTAAAAATATAAGTGGTAAATAATCCCCCGATATATTTTGATTAAACACTATAGAATCATATCCCAGTGTTGTTATTTTCCAATCTCTCATAAGATAAGGTTGGGGAAAATCGGGCATCAGACTTATTCGATTAATATCGATTTGTTGAGCATATGAGCTATCGATTAAAAATTGGGTAAAAGTACAGATTAGGATAAAAAATAATTTTGAGATATTTATATTCATTTTATTTTATTAACTCAAGTAATCATTCAATGCATAGCATTTTATCTTATTCAAATTGGTTCTACCCTTTTTTTCCCTTTCTACTTCAACTTCAATTTCTTCTCCAGGCAATAAAATAAAACCTCTTTCTACTATATTATAATTTGGGTGATAAAAATCTATAAAGCAATTAAATGTATGTGAAATTACTTTTATGTATTCCTTCTCTTCTTTGAATAAAAAAGTCGTATCAATTTGTTTGGGTGGAAGCGTTATATGTTTCCATTTCTTATCTACGAAATAATTTCTATGAACTTGATTCTCAAGTATGTCATATATCGTTCCGATATAAATAATATTATCTTCATCATTTTCAAGAACCGGCATTTTTTCAATTTTATATGAACCAAATGCCCCTACTTCAAAAGAGCTAAATTTTTCACTGACAACTTCCCCGGTTAATGAAGCGATGAATGATATTTTTAATTTGCCTTTAAACGACTTACAAGAGTGATTATATACGCTACAAGACAATTTGCTATTTTTTTCAAACTTTACAATTTGTGGGTAAAAAATATTTTTAACAAAATAATATGATAATTTCGGTATTAACTCTGAATCAATTAGAGACCAGCTTGTCACCGGCCAACAGTCATTTAACTGCCAGATTAAACTTCCGAAAGTTTTTCCATTTGTACGCCAGTGTTCCAAACATGTTTTGAGAGCAAATCCCTGATTCAATTGAGTTAAATAAATAAAGTCATCCCAGTTTGTTGAAATTGGTAAATGTCCGGCTAAAAATTTTAATACTCTTTCAGGTCCTTCAACTTGTTTGTTGTGAAATTCAAATATTCGATCATGAACTTTTCTATTTTTAATTGGAATACATTTTTCAAGAGTACTTTTATTTGCCGGTCCTTGAAATCCAAATTCGGTTACAAATAAACTTTTATCATTTTTAACTTCCTTATAATCAATCCATTTACTCCAAATACTCCATTGATGAGTATTTCCGCTATTAAATGAATTAGGATCTTCATCAGAACCGAATGGCGAAGATGGCCAATAAGGTCGGTATGGATCTATTGTTCTTAGTATATTTGGTATTACTAAATGATAGATTTTATAACCCGGCATTTTTTCATACGATACTTTTTGCTCTTGATACCAAATCCACTCATTTTCATTGTTACCGCACCATATGGCTATTGATGTATGATGCTGAAGTCTCAATACGTTTTGCTTAATTTCTTCTTTAACATTTTTAATAAATTCTTGATTCTCGGGATATGCTGCACAAGCAAACATAAAGTCTTGCCAAACAAGCAAACCTAATTCATCGCAAATTTCATAAAACCTATCTGATTCATAAATTCCTC
>JBGSKB010000584.1:0-3128 GCA_041741395.1 Melioribacteraceae bacterium | reverse complement strand
GACGAAAAAGAAATTGTTTGGACAATTCAATTTCAGCCAAGCAGTTCTGGTTATCCAATAACATTAAGCTGGGATAATACAAATCTTCCTTTTGGTAGTTTCTTTCTTAAAGATATTATTACTGGGGAGATTGTTAATATTGATATGAAGCTGCAAAATAATTTTTCCTTAACAAATGAGTTCATTAACAAATTAAAAATTGTGTATAAAGAAGTTTATACTGCAACATCCTCATATAACAAAGATTGGGATTTGGTTTCAGTTCCGCTTAAAGCAGAATCAATGGAAGTCAGTTCCCTATTTTCTGAATCAACTTCAAATGCTTTTTATTTTGAGGGTTCTTATAAAAGCACAAAAAATTTAGAGAATGGAAAAGGATATTGGTTAAAATTTCCAGAAAATATTACTCAAAATATTTATGGTGATAAATTTACCGAACCTATAAAAGTGAAAAAGGGTTGGAATATTATTGGTGGCAATAATGAAGAAATTCCCATATCTAATTTGTCTTCAAATCCAGCCGGAATCATATCTTCAAATATTTACGGATTTGATAGTGGATATAGCATTACAGATAAATTGGTTCCCGGTTATGGTTATTGGGTAAAAACAAGTGAAGATGGAGAATTAAACTTTAGCGGAAGCAAAGTTTTATCAAAAATTAATAAAAATCTACTTAAAATTAACAATGAACCATTTATTAAAATACCAATTACTGCAAATGATGGAGTTGGAGATACAATACTTCTAAATGTCGGATTAGATTCATTAGCAACAAATGGACTGGATGAAAATTTGGGAGAACAAGAATTACCGCCGCTACCACCGCTTGGTGCATTTGATATTCGCTTTAATTTACCAGACACGAATATGACGACCTTTTCTGATTATAGATTTACTGAAGCAAACTGTTTTGAACATGAAATCACTTATCAATTAGGTGATAGTTCTAATGGATTATCCTTAAGTTGGGATTTACCAGCAGGTGTTACTCTTAAAATTTCCGATATGTTCGGTGGAACAATTTTCAATGAATCTTTTGAAAGTGGGAAAGGTTCATATACAATTACAAACACCAATATTAATAATGCCAAATTATCTATTTGTTATAGCGATAAAATATTTACTGAAATAAAATTAGAATTAATTCCAACAGAATATAGTTTATCACAAAATTATCCAAATCCATTTAATCCAACAACAAAAATAAGATTTGGAATACCAAAAGAAAGCAAAGTGACATTAACAGTTTACAATATACTAGGAGAAAAAATAATCGAACTTGTTAATCAACAGCTAAAGGTTGGTTATCATGAAGTTGAATATAATGCATTAGAGTTTTCATCTGGTATTTATTTTTATCGTTTGCAAGCTGGGGATTTTGTAGAAACTAAGAAGATGATTTTGTTGAAGTAACAAATATTTTAACAATTTAATGATTTATTTAATAGAAATTTTTTGTTAAAATTTATAATGGATTAAGAATAGTGAAAACTGGAAAATGTCCAAAATGTAGTTCAAGAGAAATATTTAAACATAGTAGCAATTTGCATCGCATGTATTTGGCTGTAACAATTTTTAAACAGGCAAGGTTAGAAGATTATGTTTGCACAAAATGTGGATACAAAGAAACTTATGTAGTTAATGAGAATGATTTGAAAAAAATAAAAGAAAAATGGAAAAGAGTTGGGAATTAATTTTTAAGTTACCCTGAAAATTTTTTAGAAACAAAAGAAGATGATTCTATAGAATTATAGGAATAAAAATGGAAGAAACTCTTAGGTATTTTTTTAGTGCTGTGTTTCAGGGATATGCCGCAATTATAGCACTGGGATCAATGTTTTACATCTCTTATTTAGACAGAATAAGAAATAGTAAAAATATGATTGCGGACAAATTAGCAAATGAAGTTACTGGAGATAAACGAGTTGCGGATGCAAAAATATTTGAACATAGTATTATAAAATTTGTAGAGGATCGAATACTTCCAACGATCGATATTAATCAAAAAGACTTTGAATTTTGGAAATTAGGCGTTCACAGGTTCAGAACACTAGAAAAAAAGGAGAATGAATTAAAAAAAAAATTACCAACTATTATTATTTTGACGCTCATAATTTTAACTGTCTCTTTAATTTCTCTTTTTTTAGTTGGCATTTGTGTTTTTTTGAATAGCTTATTAACAGTTGTGGGAGGAATTATTGTTATTCTATCAATTTTATATTTCTATAAATTAAAACAAATAATTTATTCAACTTTAGAATTAAAAGAATAGTTTGAAATAAATATTAAATTCTTTTTAGAAAAGAAGAATTATCAAATAAATTGCAAAACATAAGAATTAAATTAGAACCCTTTTTAGATGTTCCCTTTGGGAGACCGCCGCAATCGGTTTGATAGCATCTGGAGAGGGTTTTTGTTTGGTGAAAGATGGAAGAAAAATCAAAAGAAGCTATAGAATTTAGCTCGCCAATTAGAACCGGTTTTAAATGGACGCATTATAAAACAAATGTTTTGATTGAAGAACTAAAGGAAAATTTTTTAAAAAATTATGAAGAAAAATATTGGGACGAAGCGAAAAAATATTTCGATATTTTTTATGATGCTTTACTTAAGGTAGCCCACCCAGATAAAAGGAAATATTTTGAAGATTATAAAAATATAATATTTCATTTTTTTGTATTTAATATTGAAAAGGAATTAATGATTAATTCAAATTCAAAATGGGTAGATATAAATACAAATGAAATTGATAGCACAGAAGAAACAAAAAAAATAATAACTGACCAGCGTTTTTATGATATTCTGCACAACTATTTTCTTCTTGTAGAATATTTGATTATAGCTCATAGTAATGATCTTGATAATTTTATTGAAGCAAAGAAAATTAACAAGCAAAACCATCTTAATAGTATTACGAATCATAAAGAAGATTATAAATTTTATTTAAGTGCAAGGTTTGAATTTTATGAAAGATTTAAGGGGAATATGACATCCAATTATACACATGCAAGAGCATTGGAAGATGCAGCAGAAAAATATAAATTTTATAATACAAGTTCTTTAGAATGGGTTATGAATTATAAAACGATTGAAAAAAATTATGAAAATTGGTGCAAAAACTATAG
>JBGSKB010000583.1:0-6960 GCA_041741395.1 Melioribacteraceae bacterium | reverse complement strand
ACAATTGATGTTGATGATAATGATACAACGGGCTATCCGCTTAGAGAAGGTGGATATTTCCCAGATAGTAAAGGTTACGATATGAATATGGAAGTTGAATTTTATAATGGCGAATATAACACGGGACATTCCTTGAATCATGAATATATTTCCGAAGAAGATTATAATGCAAATTGGGAAAATGATCTTTCTCAAGGAATTGTTAGATTAGCTCCGGGTACTTACGATTGGTATTCGCAATGGGTAATGTTTGAAGATTCGACTTATGTTGTTGTTGAAGATAAAGGTCCCGTATATTATGGAATAATTAAAATTGCAGTTTCTGAAGACGGACACGAAGCTGAAATTTCTGCACCATTCTGGGGATTTCTAAAAACACCAGAAGGAAAAAATCTTATTGATGTAAACCAGAATATTAAAGTTTCTGCTTCATTAGAAGGCAGTGGTGAACTTTCCGAGGAAGCAATAAAACTCGGTTACGCAGCTGGAAGTAAATCAGTTTGGGGTTCAAATACTGCGGAATCTTTTAATTATTTTATAAAATCTACAACAGTTGCAATTCAGGATGAAGAAACAATTCCAATGGGTTTTGAATTGTTTCAAAATTATCCTAATCCGTTTAATCCAACAACAACTATTAAATATTCAATTCCGTCAAACGTAGTGACACAAAATTTTGCGTCTCCACAATTAGTTGTATATGACATCTTAGGTAGAGAAGTCGCAACACTTGTAAATAAAAAGCAATCACCGGGTAACTATGAAATTATTTTTGATGGGAAAAATTTGTCAAGCGGAGTTTATTATTATCAATTAAAAACTAATCAGCATGTTATAACCAAAAAAATGTTGCTAATTAAATAATGTAAATTGTATTTTAAAAAATTTACTTTCAAAAACTATTTATATAAAATTATTTTTTCAAAATGCTATGAGGAATTTATTTATGAAAATGCAAAACAAAATATTTGATTATTTTCAACTATTAATAATTTGGCTGATCTTTTTACCAATTCTAAATTTTGGTCAAGATGAGGGAAATCCAAAATTGACAGAAGTTTGGGAACCAGTTCCAGCAATTGTAACACCAGGAGAAAATAATTTACCTACTTCAGATGCAATTATTTTATTTGATGGATCAAATTTAGACGAGTGGGAAAATGAAAAAGGTGGAGAAGCTAAGTGGCAATTAGATGAAGGGGCAATGACTGTTGTTAAAAAATCTGGAAGTATTCGTACAAAAAAATCTTTTGGAAATTGTCAGCTTCATATTGAATGGAGAGCTCCGGAAAACGTTGTTGGTGACGGACAAGGCAGAGGAAATAGCGGAATTTTTCTTCAAGAAAGATATGAAGTTCAAGTTTTGGATTCTTATAATAACGTGACTTATTCAAATGGACAAGCTGGAAGTATTTATAAACAGCATATTCCATTGGTTAATGTTTGTAAAGCTCCAGGCGAATGGCAAACTTACGATATTTTCTATACTTCACCAGTTTTTAAAGATAATGGCAATGTTGAAAAACCCGGATATATTACAGTAATTCATAATGGTGTGTTGATTCAAAATCATGTTGAGCTTAAAGGCTCTTCAGTTTATATTGGTGAACCAAAATATGAAAAACACAATGCTAAAGAACCAATTTCTTTGCAAGATCATGGTAATCCGGTGAGCTATAGAAATATTTGGATAAGAGATTTATAATGCAATATAAGATTTTTGATTTAATATTTTAACAAAATTGAGGTCAACTATGTTTATTGAAAAAAAAAAATTATTCATGGTTGTATTTATGTCTTTGTTATTTTTAACATGCAGTACGCACAAGAAAAATAATATTAAAGTTGGCCCTCAATCTGATGGTAGTTTTTTTGTCCCAAGTAATCAGCTTCTAAGACCGGAAGGAAAGCAAATTTATTTTCCCGGGCGACCAGTCGATTTGGATTTAAGCAAAGATGGAAAAACTTTGGCAGTATTAAATAAAAGTTCACTTGAAATTATTAATATTGATTCACAAAAAGTTATTCAATCTCTACATATTGGCGGAGGAGCTTCATTCAAAGGTGTAAAATTTTCTTCCGACCAGAAAAATATTTTTGCAAGTCAAGCGCGAGATAGAATTTTAATTGCAAAATTAAATGATGAAAATATTTGGCAATGGGAATCTTCTATTTTGTTTAAAGAACCAGCAATCGGTGGTCATCCCATTCCGGGAGGATTTGCAATTTCTCAAGATGAATCGAAACTTTTAGTTCCGCTAAGCAGAAGTAATTCAATTGCAGTTGTTGCTATGAATGATTTTTCAATGTCTGAAATCCATGTAGGAATTTCACCTTATCAAGTTTTATTAATTTCTGATGAAAAAGCTTATGTTAGTAATTGGGGCGGACGAAAACCTAAGAATAATGAATCTACGTATGAATCCTCCGGAAGTGAAGTTTTAGTAAATTCAAAAACTGGAATTTTAAATAGTGGTTCAATTTCAGTTATAAATTTAAAAATTCAGAAAGAAGAAAATATAATTGAAGTTGGTTTGCATCCAACTGAAATGGTGTTAAGTCCAAATAAAGAATTATTATACGCAACTTGTGCAAACAGCGATTTTGTTTCCGTAATTGATACAAAAACAGATAAAGTTATAAATGAAATAAATGTAAAAATGAATAAAGATCTGCCATTTGGAAGTGCACCAAATTCTTTAAAAATATCAAAAGATGGGAAAAACCTATTTGTAGCTAATGGAACAGACAATGCAATTTGTGTTATTGATTTGGAAAGTAAAAATGTAGTTAAAGGTTTTATTCCAACTGGTTGGTATCCTGGAGCTATAATTCAAGATAATTCAAATAAAAATTTAATTGTTGCAAATACAAAAGGAATTGGTTCACGTAATTTAGGTAAAGATGCAAAAGGCTATAATTCACATGATCATTTGGGATCAATTTCTATAATTCAATTTCCAAGCAAAGAGAAACTTTTAAAGTTAACTGAAATTGTAAAAGAAAATAATTCTTACTCCAAAATGATAGAAAACTTGACTAAAAAGGAAAAAAAAGAAGAAACTGTTGCTGTTCCGCAATTGCCCGGACAAACTTCTTTTTTCAAACATGTTATTTATATTATTAAAGAAAATAGAACTTATGATCAAGTGTTTGGCGATATGCCGCAAGGAGATGGTGACAGTTCACTTGTAATTTTTGGTAAAAGTGTAACACCAAATCATCATGCATTAGCCGAAGAATTTGTATTGTTAGATAATTATTATTGCAGCGGTGTTTTAAGTGCTGACGGTCATCAGTGGACAGACGAAGCTTACGTTACGGATTATATTGAAAAATTCTTTGGAGATTTTCCACGTAGTTATCCATACAATGGCGGTGATCCAATTGCATATTCGCCATCAGGATTTATTTGGGATAACGTTTTAAATAACGGATTAACATATAGGAATTACGGCGAATTTGTCGAAGCAGTAATAGAACCAAGTACAGCAACATTTACAGATATTTACAGCGATTATAAAAATGGCACAAAGAAAGTTAAAATTAGGTCAAAAGTAAATCTTCCTCAAATTGAAAAATATACATCCATAAATTTTGTAGGATTTCCAGAAACCATTCCAGATGTTTACCGAGCTGCTGAATTCATAAAAGATTTTAAAGAGTATGAGAAAAATAATAATCTACCAAATTTTATAATTATGCTTCTTCCAAATGATCATACTTCCGGAACAAGACCTGGTTTGCCAACTCCAAGAGCAGCTGTTGCCGATAATGATCTTGCATTAGGACAAATTGTTGAAACTATTTCGCATAGTAAATATTGGAAAGAAACTTGTATTTTAGTCACTGAAGACGACCCGCAAGATGGATTTGATCATATAGATGGACATAGAACTGTTGGATTAGTAATAAGTCCATATACAAAAAGAAAGGAAGTTGTTTCAACAAATTATTCACAAATAAATATGTTTAGAACAATAGAAAATATTTTGGGGATTCCTCCGTTGAATCAATTTGATTTAGCCGCTGAACCAATGAGTGATTGTTTTACAAATACTCCTATCTTAACTCCTTACAAAGCAAGGAAAAATAATATCCCTTTAGATGAACCAAATCCGTCACTTTCTGAAATAACCGGTGAACAATTATATTGGGCACAGAAATCTTTAGAACAAAATTTAGAAAATTATGATAGAATTGATGAAGACACTTTTAATAGAATTATTTGGCATTCAGTTAAAGGATGGAAAACTCCATATCCAAAAATAAAATTGTAAATATTGATTTTAATTATGGGTAAAAAATTTTGGAAGTAAAAATATTTTATGCAAAATATTATTTTACAATTATAAAAATTATCAGCTTGTTGTATTAAATGTTTGCCAATATTGAAAAAAATATATAATTTACTTTTACAATTAGACAAACGATTGTCTTTTCAAATAAATAGTTCTTTTCGTTTAAGATTTTAAAATGATTTCACATTTTATTCACTTCAATTTAAATTAAGAGGTTAACGAATGAAAAAGTTTCTCCTTTTATCTACATTATTTATCATGTCTTGCAGTTCTCATTGTATTAAAGATAGCAATTCCGATTGGGTATCACTTTTTAATGGAAAAAATTTAGACGGTTGGTTTGTAAAAGGTAAAGCTTCTTGGGAAGTTAAAGATGGTATTATGGTCGGTGATGGTGGAATGGGTCATATTTATACTGACGCAGTTGCAGCAGATTTTGAAATTAAAGGAACATTTAAAATTAGTGATAAAGGGAATAGTGGTTTATATTTTAGAGCAAACCCGCCGGCAGATAATCCTGATAATTGGCCAGCCGGATATGAAGCTCAAATTGATAATCACCAAGAAGCGCATACCGCTTGGGTTTGGAAACCCGGTAAACCAACTGCACAAGCTAAAAAATTAATTACAAAAGATAATGAGTGGTTTACAATGAAGGTTAGAATGGTCGGAACCCAAATGCAGATTTGGGTAAATGACGAACTAATGACCGAATACACAGATACAGACTATAAAAAAGGTCACTTTGCTATTCAAGGTCACAATCCCGGACAAACTATAGAAATTAAAGAAATAGCATATAGAGATTTAAGTAAAAAGTAATATTTATTTAAATAATATATGGAGACATTTATGAATGTTGAGTTGAATGAAAAATTAAATAAATATTTGAATACAACTTCTGATTATTTAAATAATAATTTAATTCCATTTTGGGCAGACAGAGCAGTTGAACCAAAATATGGCGGTTTTCAAACAAATTATGATAGAAATGGTAACAGAACAAATGTAACGGAAAAATCATTTTTATCGCAATGCAGAAGCATTTTTACAATATCGCATGCAATGAGATTAGGTTTTAATTGGCCAAATGGAAAAGAATCTTTAAAACAAGGGATAGATTTTTTATTTAAACATTTTTATGATGCTGAAAATGACGGATTCTATTGGATTGTTGAAGAAGATGGAACTCCAAAAGATGTGAATAAAATTATTTATGGACATTCATTTTTTATTTATGGACTTTCAGAATACGCATTATTATCGGGAGATGAATTTGCAAAAAAAGAAGCAATTAAAATTTTTGATTTACTTCAAGAAAAAATTGCTGATAAAAATAATAAAGGATATTTTGAACATTTCGATCGCTATTTTAATATAAAACGTTCACGTGGTGATATTAGTGTTCATAAATCTCTTGATGTTCACATGCATTTGATGGAAGCATTTACAACTTTATATGAATTAACACAAACTAAAAATCATAAAAAAGCTTTAGAAGAAGTTATTGAATTAATTTTTGATAAGATGATTGATTCGGAAACTGGAACTGGTATTTCAATGTTTACTTCAGATTGGAAACCAATTGCAAATGTTGAACTTGAAACAGTTTGGGGTCGTGATAGATTTGATGAAAATGGAAAATCTACAGATATTACATCTTACGGTCATAACATTGAATTAACTTGGTTATATTTACTTTCGCAAGATATTTTGGGAATTCCAAGAGAAAAAAGTTTAAATAAAGTATTGCCAATTTATGAACACACATATAATAATGGAATTGATTGGAAATATGGCGGAATATATGTTGAAGGAAGAAGAATTGGTCCAGTAACAGAAGCAACAAAAGAATTTTGGCAGCAAGCAGAAGCTATGGTGGGATTTCTCGACGCTTATCTGCTTACAAAGGATGAAAAATATTTGAATGCTTTTTTTAATGTTCATGATTTTGTTTTTACAAAAATGATAAATTGGGAACAAGGTGAATGGTTTGCATTACTTGCAGAAAATGGTGATGTAATTTGGGACTATATGGGAACAAGCTGGAAAGTGTTTTATCACACCGTTAGAGGTACTTGCCAAGTTATTAAAAAATTAGAAAAATGTATTAATAAATAAAATAATTTTACAGATTAAACTGGAGAATTTACAATGGAAGATAAAAAATCAAGCGGAATTACAAGACGTAAATTTATTGGAAATGTAACAATGACTACTGCGGCATTTTCAATTATTCCCAGACACGTACTTGGCGGAAAAGGATATGTTGCTCCAAGTGATAAATTGAATATCGCTGTTATTGGTGCAGGAGGAAAAGGAAAATCTGATATGTGGACAGTAGCAGCAACAGAAAATATTGTTGCTCTTTGTGATGTTGATGATAGAAAGGTTGCAGAAACATTAAAAGAAACAAAAGAAAAAGAAGATAAACAAGAGCTAGCAGAAAAATTAGAGAAAGTTCCAAAGTATAAAGATTTTCGTGAAATGCTTGATAAGCAAAAAGATATTGATGCGGTTACAGTAAGTACACCTGATCATACTCATGCTGTTGCTGCAGCTTATGCAATGAGGAGAGGAAAACATGTTTTTGTTCAAAAACCTTTAACTCACTCTGTTAAAGAAGCAAGAATTTTAAATCAAATTGCAAAAGAAACTG
>JBGSKB010000582.1:0-5835 GCA_041741395.1 Melioribacteraceae bacterium | reverse complement strand
TTGTTAACACTCAGCGAAGAACATACAAAATATAAATGGGTGGATATAAAGAAAGCAAATAAACTACTTGCTTGGCCGGGACAAAAAGAATCAGCAAAAATTATTAAAGATTTTTTCGAAAGAAAATATAAATCATTAAATTTTATAAAAATTCCAATTAGATAAATTATTGAAATCATTTAATTCAAGATTAAACTCGTTAATATTACTGTTAGTATTTCCGGCAATAATTTTATCGCAACAAAGTTTATCTTATGATTCAATTACTACATCAGAAAAAATTACTTATGATTTTAATCTTTCCCTAAACAATAATCTCATTTATTTTTCTCGCCCAAATGAATTTCAGACTTCTGATTGGCTAATGTTTAGTGGAATTGTTGTTACATCCGGATTGTTGATGACAATTGATGATGAAGTCAGAATAGGAGTTAGAGAAAATCAAACTAATTTCCAAAATGATTTTACAAAAATTGGGAAATATTATGGTGAATTATACGCATTATTTGGAATTCCATTAAGCATTTATGGAAGCGGATTACTTTTTAAAAATGAAGAATTAAGAACTACCGGAAGAATATTAATTGAATCCTTAATGGCTGCTGGGATTACTACAACTGCAATTAAAGTAATTGCCGGAAGAGGAAGACCCAAAAAAAATAAAGGTGAATTTGATTTCAACTTTTTTGAGATAAAAAATATAAATGCTTCATTACCAAGCGGACACTCAACAGTAGCTTTTACAATTAGTACAGTTCTATCGGAAAGAATTGATAACATTTATGCAAGCATTGCTTTATATGGATTAGCTTCTTTAACTGCTTATCAAAGAGTTTATTCAAATAATCATTGGCTTTCCGATACTTTTCTAGCTGCTGCAATTGGAATTACTGCCGGAAAATTCTTTTCAAATTTGGAAGTAGGCAAAGAAGAAAAAATACAAAATAAATTTAGTTATAAAATTTTGCCAAATATTAATTCTTCAAATGTTGGTTTCTTAATTCAAATTCAGTTTTAGAAATCAAATTGTAAAGTCTTCAAAAGTATAAACTATTTTTTATATTTCAATTTTAATTTTTGATTTAATCTTGGAGGTGTTGTGGATTTATTAGTTGTGGGATCAGTTGGTTTAGATTATGTTGAAACTCCATTCGGAAAAATTGAAAATGCTTTGGGCGGTGCGGCAACTTATATTTCACTAACCGCAAGTTATTTTACCCAGCCAATTAAACTTGTTGGTGTTGTTGGTGAAGATTTTCCGAAAGAACATTTTGAAATGTTAGAAAATCACATGGTTGATTTAGAAAATATGGAAATTGTTAAGAACGGAAAAACATTTCGATGGGGCGGAAAATATCATTATGATTTAAATGTGAGAGATACATTATACACTCATTTAAATGTGTTTGAAAATTTTAATCCAATTGTTCCGGAAAAATCAAAAAAGAATAGTTTTGTAATCTTAGGAAATATTCAGCCTTCTTTGCAACTTTCTGTAATTGAACAATTAAAGGGAAATAACTTTATTATTTGTGATACAATGAATTTATGGATTAATAATACATTGGACGACTTGAAAAAAGTTTTGGCAAAAACTAATGTATTGATTATAAATGATTCGGAAGCAAGATTACTTTCTAATGAAGCGAATTTAATTAAAGCTTCAAGAATTATTAGAGAAATGGGACCGGAATATTTGATAATTAAAAAAGGTGAACACGGAGCTTTGTTATTTCATAATCAAACAGTTTTTTCAGCACCGGCTTATCCATTAGAATCAATATTTGATCCAACCGGAGCGGGAGATACATTTCTCGGCGGTTTTGCCGGATATTTACATAGCGTAATTGATAGAAATTTCGATAACGTAAAAAGAGCAGTAATTTATGGAAGTGCGATGGCTTCTTTCTGTGTTGAACAATTCAGTACAAAAGGTTTAGAAGATTTGGACAAACTTCAAATTCATGATAGATTTATTGAATTTAGGGAGCTTTCAAGATTTGACGACATCTAAATTTAAATCAATTGATTTGGTTGATGAAGAAATAATTTTAATTGATCAAACAAAATTACCTCTTGAAGAATCCTACATAAAAACTGATAACTATGACAGAATTGCAATTGCAATTGAGCGTTTGGAAGTAAGAGGTGCTCCCGCAATTGGAATTTCTGCTGCCTATGCGATAGCGTTAAGTTTTAAAAGCATTTCAGAAAATATTACCGTTCATTTCGAAAAAGTTTATTCGAGATTATTAAAAACAAGACCAACGGCAGTTAATTTATTTTGGGCTTTGGAGCGGATGAAAAATACTTTTGAGAAAAATAGAAACTCTGAAAACATTTTTAAAGAATTGTTAAATGAAGCGAAGCTTATTCATGAAGAAGATATTTTAATGTGTGATAAAATTGCACGAAACGGATTGCAAATATTCAATAAGAAAAGTACAGTATTAACTCATTGCAATACTGGTCAGTTGGCAACAGGCGGCAGCGGTACAGCTTTTAACGTTATCAAGTATGGATTTGAAAAAGGAAAAGTTAAATTCGTTTATGCAGACGAAACTAGACCTTTGCTTCAAGGAAGCAGATTAACTGCTTTTGAATTGCACAAATCCGGAATTCCTTTTTCAATAAATACAGATTCAACCGCGGCATTTTTAATGCAAATTTCCCAAATAGATTTAGTAATTACCGGAGCTGATAGAATTGCAATAAACGGAGATTCAGCAAACAAAATTGGGACTTACAATTTAGCGGTTTTATGTAATTATCATAAAATTCCTTTTTACATTGCTGCTCCAACTTCAACAATTGATAAAAATTGTGAAACTGGAAAAAATATCAAAATTGAATTTCGCAATAAAATGGAAATCAACTCCTTCAAAAATGAAAAAATTACAAGTGATGAATATGATTGTTTTTCTCCGGCTTTTGATGTAACTCCAAATGAATTAATTTCCGGTATTATAACAGAAAAAAAACTTCATTTGCCTCCTTACGATTTTAATAAAATCTGAAATTCACAATGGTTGAAATAATAAAAAATGAAGCTATTGTCTTGAAGAAAATCAACTTTAGCGATTCAAGTTTAATTGTTCAATTCTATACAAAAGAACATGGAAAAATTTCCGCAATAATTAAAGGTGCAAGAAGTTCAAAATCAAAAATTGGAAGCAAAGTTGATTTACTAAATTGGGTTGAAATTGTTTACTATAATAAAGAAGAAAAAGAACTTCAATTAGTTACTCAAACAAATTTGATTGAACATTTCTCAATAATTAAATCAGATTTGGAAAGATTAAAATATGCATCTGCAGTTTGTGAATTAATTATTAAACTGGTTTTAGAAAAAGATATTAACTTAAAACTTTTTAGGGGAGTTACAAAAATATTATCGTTGATGAATAAACCTCAATCGGACCCAATTTTGCTTTTTACACAATTCTTAATTTTCTTCATCAAAGAAATTGGATTTGAACTAACATTTAATAGTTGTTCAAAATGTGGAAATAATTTAATTGATTTTGAACTCAATGCGTTTAGTTATTCAGATGGAATTATTTGCGAAAATTGTAATTCGGATAAAATAACGACTTTCCAATTTTCTAAGGAACTTTTTAATTTATTTATGTGTCTAACTTCCAAAAATAAGTCACTTTCTTATAAGAAAAACGATTTAGAAAACATCATTTTTATTTTAGAAAAATATCTGATTTTTCATAATTCAGATTTTAACGGAATCAAATCATTACAAATATTATAAAGGGAAGGTTTAAAAAATGAAAACCAGAAATTTATTTGGTACAATTTCTTTGTTAGTTATTGGCGTTGTATTTGGGGCAATTCTTGTTTCGAGTGCTGGGCTTGTAAAACAAAGTCGGGCAGAACATATAAATATTGGCAGTGAAAGCTCGCCGGTTGAAAATTTAACATTAACAAATTTTAATACAGCGTTTATAGAAGTAGCAGAAAAAGTTACACCATCAATTGTTAGTATTACCGTAACAAGTTCAGTAAAAAGTGATCCGCATAAAGATCTTTTTAATTTTCCATTTAATTTTCCGGAATTAAAAGAGAAAATGCCGGAATATAGAGAAGGTGGAGGAAGTGGTGTTATAATTTCAAAAGACGGATATATTTTAACAAATAATCACGTTGTTGAAAATGCAACAAAAGTAAAAATTCATTTGTTTGATAAAAGAGAATTAGATGCCGAAATTATTGGTAAAGATCCTTTGACAGATTTAGCGGTTGTTAAAGTTAATGCAGAAAATTTACCTGCTGCATATATGGGCGATTCTGATAAACTAAGAGTTGGTGAATGGGTGATGGCTATTGGTAATCCTTTAAGTTATTTAACATCAACTGTAACAGCCGGAATTGTAAGTGCAACAAGTAGAAATATTGGGATTATTAGAGATAATTATGGAATTGAAGATTTTATTCAGACCGATGCCGCAATAAATCCGGGAAACAGCGGTGGGGCATTAGTTGATTTAACCGGAGCGGTTGTTGGAATAAATTCTGCAATTGCTACAAATGGATTTTCAGCAACATATATTGGTTACGGATTTGCAATTCCAATTAATATTGCAAAATCTGTTGCGGAAGATTTGATTGAAAATGGTGAAGTTAGTCGCGGTTATATTGGTGTCAGCATTACAGAAGTTGATGCTGCTACCGCAAAAGCTGTGGGATTAGATAAACCAATGGGAATTATGATTCAAAATGTTGTTGAAGATGGTTCTGCTGCAAGTGAAGATATATTAGCTGGCGATATAATTCTTGAAATTGATGGAAAAGTAATTGATAAACCAAATCAATTGCAAAGCTATATTGCAACAAAAAGAGCCGGAACTGAAGTCCATTTAACTTTATTTAGAGATGGCAAAAAAATCAGAAGAGATGTTACCTTAAAAGCACGAGCAAATGAAAAGGAAGAAACAACAGAATTTGTTGATACTAAAAAAGAAAAGAAAAAAGATAACAATAATATTCAAGAAGTAAGTTTTAAACAACTGGGGCTTACAGTGCAAGATTTAACAGATTCTGGTTTAAAAAAATATAAAGTAAAAAATGGTGTGATGATTAAGGATATTGAACAATTCAGTAAAGCTTCAGATCAAAGTTTGTTTCCAGGATGGGTAATAACACAAGTTGACAAAAAGAACATTAATTCTGCAGAAGATTTTGAAGAATTAATTAATTCAAAAAAAGGAGAAGCAGTTTTGCTAAGACTTGTTGATGAGCAAGGAAATACAAGATTTGTCGGTTTAGAAATTCCGGTAGAATAATTATTTTCTACAAAATATTATTTTTGAAAACGCCTATTTGTCATAGGCGTTTTTTTTATATTTATATGCAAAATATTTAAGGTAAAAAAATGATAAGAATTCTCACTTCCGGTGAATCACACGGAAAAGCATTATCAGTCATTGTGGAAGGTTTTCCATCAAACATTCCTTTAACAAGAGATTTTGTTGATAATCAACTTCGAAGACGCCAAATGGGATACGGTCGCGGCGGAAGGATGAAAATTGAAACTGATCAAATTGAAATTTTGTCGGGAATTAGATTTGGTAAAACTTTGGGCTCGCCAATTTCATTTAATATAATAAATTCCGATTGGAAAAATTGGACAGAACAAATGAGCCATACTCCAATAAAAACTAAAGTTGAAAAAATTACAATTCCGCGTCCCGGTCATGCAGATTTAACTGGAATTAGCAAATTTAATTTTAATGATATTCGTAACTCAATTGAGCGATCGAGCGCAAGAGAAACTGCAGCTAGAGTTGCGGGTTCAACAATTGCAAAAAGGTTTTTGGAAGAATT
>JBGSKB010000581.1:0-4927 GCA_041741395.1 Melioribacteraceae bacterium | reverse complement strand
TTGCTTATGGAATTGCAATTTTTGAATTAAGAAAAATTTTTAGTAATTAATTTTCTAATAACTATTCAAATATTTGCCAATCCAAAAATTTATTTCATATTTGTATAAAAATCTTCTCCATTTTCATTTGTATGAATTGCCAAAATTTCTGCTCTTACTAAATTTATTAAAGTTCTTGAAGCTCGTCTTGATGAGATATTTGCAAGCCTACTTAGGTGTTTTGCAGTAATAAAATCATTTTCTTCCAAATATTCGAAAACTATTTTTTCGTTTTTATTGATCGAATAATTTTTAAGTATTTGCTCATTACTTCTGCTTTGTAAAATTTTAATCATTTCTTTACTTGCAAGAACACTTTTATCATTTACACGAATATAAACTTGAGCGGTATTTAAATCTAAATTTGATTTATAATCTTGAATTCTGTGAGGTTTATTTTTTGATTCCGGAATTTCAACACAAACTATTTCTTTGTTATCTAAATCATTGTAACTTATTTCGTACTCAATTTTGGGTTCACAATAATTTTGAAAAGTTTCTTTAATTAATTCCATTTCACTTTTTTCACTTTCAACGCCATAAACAGAACCATCGTCATCAATTCCGAATAATATTGTTCCGCCTTTTGTATTTGCAAAAGCAATAAATTCCTTAGCAATTTTATTATACTCAGAAAATCTTTGTTTAAATTCGACGGTAAGAGACTCGCCTTTTTCTATGAGGCTAACTAACTTTTTACGATTCATTAATTATTCAATGAATTACGAATTGACAAAAACTTTTTAGTGTTTACTGCTTAATTTTTTAAGAACCTCTTTTGCAGATTCTAAAGTACTATATGGACCAACTCTAACTTTAAAGTATGCGGTTTTGATTTCACTAATAAATTCTTCAAAAATAAAAGCATTATATTCTTGAGTGGTAAGTTTCTTAATTTCGTTTTCAGCAATCTCTTTTGATTTCCATGAAGAAACTTGAGCGAAATAAGAATTACCATCGGTATAAATATCTGGCTCAACAATTTTTAAATCAGAAATTATTTTAACATTATTCAGTAAATTATTTTTTTCTATTTTAGTAGTATCATTATCTACAACATCGACTTTTAATTTATCAGTAACTTCGTTAACCTTTTTATTTAGTTCGTTTGTATCGATTTTTTGTTCAATTAAATTTTTACTTGTATCAACAATGTTTTGCTTTACATCAATATTTTCAATAACTCCATTTTTATTTAAATTATTTAATGAATCTACATTAAATTCCTTTTTATTTATTTTTTCTTCTTGATTCTCTTTGTTCTCAAATAACTTTTCTTTTACAATTATAGTCGAATCAATATTTTCTTCAATCACATTTTTATTTAAATTTATTTGTTTTTGTTTCAAACCTATTTCTTCATCAATTTTATCTTCAGCTATTCTTTTTGTTGTATCCGCATTTATATTTTTATTCTTATCAACTAATGCTTTGTTAACAATCTCATCTTTCTCATTAACAATTTGATTTTGTTGATTTGTAGAATCAATTTTTGTGATTTTTGTTTTATCAATCAATGGTTCATTTACTTTTTTAATCGAATCTTGAATAGTACCCAATCTTTTTTGTTCTAATTTATGGCCATTTAGCTTTGTCTGTATCGATTTTGCGTAATCAGTAGTTTTATATTTTGTACTTAAAGTATCATAAATTGATGCAGCAGAATCCGGCATATTTAAATTGTTTTCAAGAATGTAGCCAATTGTATAAAGTGATTTTGAAGCATAAATTGAATTTGGATGATTTTTATAAATATTAAATAAATTATTTACTGCATTTTTATAATCAGAATTATAAAACATTTCTTCCGCAATTGTATATTCTTCTTCAACCGGATCTTTGTCAAAATCATAAAGTGGTTTACCTATATGTTTTGCGGCTTCATTTCTTAATCTATTAAATGGAAATTTTTCAAAAACCAGTGTGAACATACTATCTGCTTTTGCTTTTTCATTTATTGTTAGATAATAACTTCCAAGTGCATAATATGTTTGTGCTTGATTTGGATTTTCCTCTTTTTCTTCAAGCGAAAGCTTATAATAGATAAACGCAGAATCCGGAAAATTTAACTCTGTGAAAAATAAATTTGCTAACTCAAAATATTGCTTACTTTTTAAAGCATGAACAGAATCAACACTAATTTTAGGTCTGACTGGTTTTATAATTTTCAAAGTTGTTGGTTTTGGATTTCTACCTCCACCTCTTACATTCTGTTCACCTTGACTTGAAATTTTTGCAGAATCCAATCTTAATTGTTGAACATAATCAAGTGAGTCTTTTATGAATCTTTCTTCATTGGTTAAGTACTGATAATCTTGATCCAGTTTTGCAATTTCTTTTTTGAACGCAAGATATTTTTCCAAAACTATTGATTTACTTTTTGCTTTATCTTTAAATTCTTGGGTTGCGGTAGAACTAATAGTTTTTTTATAAAAAGCTAAAGCACTGTCATAATCATGAATATGATTCTCAATTATTTCCGCTCTGTAAAAACAGGCTATTCCGCCAGCTTCAGTTTTTGTAAAGCTTGTATCAACTTCTGTAAAACTATCCAACGCTAATTCAATATTTCCTATTTCATAATTTATTTTACCAATTTCTAAATCTATTTTATCTAAATTGTCTGCAAATTTTCCTTCATCACGTAGTTCATTTAATAATTCCAAACTTTTTTCAGTATTACCAAAATTTTTTTGAATTTTTGCTAATTCGAATCTACTTTTAAATTCCGTTTCTGGAGTTGGTGAATAATCTTCAACTTGAACAAGAGCTTTTTCTGCTTCTTGAAAATCTTCAAGCTGAACATACAAAAATCCAAGTTCATACAACACTTCAGCTCTTAATTCATCAGATATATCAGTTTCTAAAAATTCTTTAATTTCATTTGTAGCTGTTTGATAATCTTTTTCATATAGGAAATAACCAATTTTTGATTTATAAACTTCTTCTAAAATTTCTTGATTATCTTCTTCTAGTGCGTTTACTTTTACTTCATCCAATTTATTTAATGCTTTTTTAAAATCTCTTAATTGAAAATGAGTTTTGCCAATCCATAAACTATTTTCTAAAGCCATTTCGCTTTCAGGAATAATTTCTAGTTCAGCAAATTTTCTTAAAGCTCTTGAATAATTCTGTTGATAGTAAAATGATTTACCGGTCATTAGCAATGCGTCTTCAAAATAATCTGAATCTTTATTGTACTGCATAATTGCAGAAGTTTTCTCAATTACTTCATCAAATTTTTTACTTATATTATTGGAAATTTTTTCTTCTTCGAAATTGAACATTTTTTTTCTTAATGCCTTTACTTCAGTTTCAGCTTCTAAAAAAAGTTCGTTAGCGTTGTAGTAAGTATTAAAGTACGTTTTGAAGTTACTCCAAAATCCGCAGCCTGTAACAAACAAAAGACTAAACACCACAATAATATTTTTCTTATTAAAATTTTTCATTTAGATTTATTTTAATTAAAGTGCTTCGGGACCACTTTCTCCAGTTCTTATTCTAATTGCATCTTCAACATTTGCGATAAAAATTTTGCCATCGCCAATTTTACCGGTTTTGGCTTTATCGATAATTATTTTTATTACTTTTTCAAGAATTTTATCATCAACAACAATTTCTAATTTTATTTTTGGAACAAAATCAATTTGATATTCACTTCCTCTATATATTTCCTTATGTCCTTTTTGTCTGCCATATCCTCTAATTTCCGAAATTGTTAATCCACTAATACCTTCCTCAAATAAACCTTCTTTAACATTTTCCAATAAATGTGTTCGGATAATTGCTTCAATTTTTTTCATTACTCACGACCATGACAATTTTTATACTTTTTGCCACTTCCACATGGACACGGATCATTTCTCCCTGATTTTTCTTCCACTTTAATTGGTTGTTGTTTTCCTCTATTCCTACTTTCTTTTGCTGTATCTGAATTCTGTAAACCCAAATTTTGAACGCTATCTTTTACGGTTTGCATTCTTTGCTGTCTTGCTCTTCGTGCTTGAACTTCATCTGGTTGTTGAGGAAAAAACTTAAAACAAAATGAAATTACTTCGTTTCTAATTTCTGAAATTAAATTTACAAACAAATGATAAGCTTCTGCTTTGTATTCAATAAGAGGATCTTTTTGACCATAAGCTCGTAAACCAATTCCTTCTTTTAGGTCATCCATTTCTCGTAAGTGCTCTTTCCATTTGTCATCTATTACACTCAGCACTGCATAACGTTCCAATCTTGCCATTAAATCAGAGCCAAGCATTTCTTCTTTTCTTGCGTAAAAATCTTTTGCTGCTTGCAATATTACATCAACAATTCCTTCTTTTCCTTTTGATTCAAATTCTTCCGGATTTAATTTAATTTCAATTAGTAAATGTTGAAGAAGATCAGCTTTTAGCGAATCCACATTTACGTCGTCAAAATATTTTTCAACTGTTTCTTCAACATATTCTGTCAGTAATTCAAATATTTCTGTTTTTAACCTTTCACCTTCAAGCGCTCTTTGCCTCTTGGAATAAATTACGCTTCTTTGCTGATTCATTACATCATCATAATCAAGAAGTCTTTTTCTTATTGCAAAGTTATTTTCTTCAACTTTTTTTTGGGCTCTTTCAACAGATTTTGTAATCATCGGATGAGTTAAAGCTTCACCTTCTTCAAATCCTATTTTACTCATTATATTTGTAACACGGTCACCGCTAAACAATCTCATTAAATCATCCTCAAGTGAGATATAAAATTTTGAAGTTCCCGGATCGCCTTGTCTTCCAGATCTTCCTCTCAGTTGTCTATCAATTCTTCTTGATTCATGGCGTTCGGTTCCTAAAATAAATAACCCGCCTTTTTCTGTTATTCCTTCTCCAAGTTTAATATCTGTACCACGACCAGC
>JBGSKB010000580.1:0-6144 GCA_041741395.1 Melioribacteraceae bacterium | reverse complement strand
TCCGGCTCCAGAATTAAATCATCAGAAACTTTAATACTTTTTTCTGCCGACCCAAATTTTGGTCCATCATAAACAATTGCCATCAATCTAATTTCACCATTAAACTGGGGAATTAGCAAAGATATTTTTACTTCACCATTTGAATTTGTTTTTTTAATTCCGCTCCAATAAGAAAGGAGCTGATAACGTTTTGACGTTATGGGATTTACTCTTTTCTTCAATTGTTGAGCTAAATCATCACCACCAGTTGAAGATTTTTTCGAAATTACTTCCGGCAATAAAAGTGAATATAAATCAAAACTTTCTACTTTTAACGGACGGTTTGCATACATCATTTTATATGCATCTGGAGTTTCAAAATTTTTAATTTGCAAAATTCCTTCATCAACTGCTGCAAATGTTACATAAATATTTTTATTTGGATTTGTCTTAATTGTAATTTCTTGCTTTGTGTTAGGTTTAATTTTTTCTGAAGCTAATATTTTTACCGGAAGTTTATTTGATTTTTTTTCAACTTTAATAGACGTAAATCCGTGTCCAACCAAAAATGGAGATTCACTTTCCTTTCCGTGAGATTTAAATAAAGTTGCAGAAATAAAAACATTAGGCATATGAATTTCTGATAAATTAAATTCAACTTGAGCTGAATTATTTTTAACATCAACATATTTATATTCGTAAATGCCATTGCGCTCCAATGTGAGAAGCAGTTTTCCGGAAAATGGACATTTAAAAATTGCTTTAACTTTCTCTCCGGGTTCATAAGTTTTTTTATCAACAACAATTTCGACTTTTCCTTCTTTATCAATATCAAAATTTGAAACTGTTAAATCTGACCAGCCGTAAACGTAAAAATCAGTTTTGTAATATGCGGGATTTTCTTTTTCTGAAATTCTTAATTGGTATTGACCCGTGCTTTTTGCATTAACATTTATTTTAGAAGGAGTTCCGCTAATTGAAATTTCTTTTTCCCATTCTATAATTTCGGTTTTTACTGAAGTATAACGGTTTCTTCCTTCGTAATCTTTTCTTAGAACAGAATCCCATTTATATCTAACTAATTTTGCAATTCCTTTAAAACTTTTTGAAGGTTTATCATCTTTATCGACTGAAACAATTTCAAAATTATAATTCTGATTTCTGTTTAAATAATATTCCGGTGATTTAATTCCGATAAAATTATTTTTTGTGAAGATATCAAAATTGACAACTCTATTTACAGTTCTTCCAGTTAAATCAAACACACTTGAATATGCATAAGCAGAAATTTTTCCACCGCTAATTAATTTGTCGGGAATTTTATAATCAATTTCAACGTGACCATTATCGTCCAAAGTTCCATCAAATGTGTAATTGCTTATTGAAGAATTTTCACCAACATAATCGTAGAATGAAAAATCTGGAAATTTATTGCTAACATAATTTGTTTGTCTAAATTGAATTTCTCCTTCGTATTTGAGCTGAGAAGCTTTTGCACCAAATAAAAATTCCGAATCCAAACTTAATTTTACTGATTCTCCAGGAACAACTTTTTGTTTATCAACTTTTTGATTTACTCTAATTTTATCAGGAACAAAATCTTCCACACTAATATTGTAAACTCCAATTATTTTTTTAGCACCGTTATAAAGTTCAGCTTTGTACATTCCGGTTTGTGCGTATGTTGGAATTGTAAATGCTTGTTCGAATGAACCTTGTTCATTTAGTGTTTTAGGAAATTCATCAAAGATTTTTCCAGTTGGCGAAATTATTTTTAACACACCCGGTTCATCGGAAATTATTCCCATTTTTTCATTTCGCAAGATTCCACTTAAATTAATTTTTTCACCCGGGCGATATAAATTTCTTTCAGCATACATAAAGACTTTGTAATTATCTGAATAATCCGAAAATCCTCCAACATCAAATCTGGAAGTTTCAACATAAGATTCGCGCAAATCCAAATAATTAAAATCATTTTCATTTTCTACAAATAACATTCGCGGTGAATCTTCTTTAAATTCCCCGTCTTCCAATTTAAATTTTACAACTCCATCTTTATCTGTAATTCCATTGAACATTGGTGTATTGTGTGTTGAGTAAATTTCAACTTTTGCATCTTTAATTGGTTCAGCTTTAGAAATTGAGTTTATAAAAACTATTAATTCATCTTTTGATTTTTTTGTGATTATTCCCAAATCAGAAATTGCTAAAATTTTTCTATCCTTAATCCATCTTTCTTCATCAGAAATAACTTCGACTAAAAATATTCCTTTAAATTCCGGTGAGATTGCTTTTTCCAAATTTATGTTGATTGTGTTCATCCAATTTTGTGAAGAATTTAACTTTACTTTTTCTTTGTAAAGTGCTTTGCCGTAACTATCCGAATTTTCATGCGGGCTTAAATAGTAATCGTAACTGTAATATCCCCAATAATCATTGCTAAAATTATTTTTGAAATACAAAATATTATTTTTGTGAATTTGAGAAACCTCAATATCAACAGCATCTATATTTACAATGTTTGCAGAAAGATTTTTCAAACCGAGAAGCATTAAATACTTTCCTTGTTTATCAGAAAAATTAATTGATGGATCAACATTAAAAAGTGAAACAACTCTTTCGTAATCTCTATCGAGAGAACCGCCGTATAAACCTTGCAAACCTTTTTTTATTTTTAATGTGAATGTATTTTCGGTTTGTCCCTTTGTAATAATTTTAATGTGATTATCATAAACTTGAGTTTCAAATTCTACTTTGGGCTCAAGCAATAAATAACTTTCAACATTTTCTTTAATGATTGTTTGATTTAGATAAATATCAATCCAGCCATTGTTTCCGTCAAATCCCGAAACAACATCAGAAATATCAAGTTTAGAAATTTTTGATAATTCATAATCAAATTTTCTATTTTCAATTAATCCTTCTTTTCCTAAAATTGATTTTAATCCTTTTGAAATTTCAACCGTAATATTTTGATTTTCTGTCATTTGATTTATTTCACCCAAATTAACTGCGATAATATTTGACGAAGCCGTTGTAGTAATTTCAAAATTGGAAATTTTATTTCCATCATTAGTAATAAAAAGATGAGAAGATAATTCATTCGGCTGAACCGGATAAATAAAATATAAATTTGCTTGAATGCTTGTTACATAAGACTTATGTGGAATTTGCGTCCAAAAAAATTCTGCTTTTGTTATATCAAAATGTGGAGTGTTAAAATTATAAGTTTCAAAATCCGTGCTTAGATTTTTATTAAACAAAACTTTACTTGTAATTTTTGCAGAATAATTTTGCATTGCATCAAGAGAATTATCCGGCGAAAATTGCAAAGTTCTTGCATCAACCCATTTAAATTTTCCATTTATTTTTGGTTCAAATAAAACAAACTCATCGGTAAGCCATTCTCCAACTTTTTCTGATGGAGCTAAATCTTGAGAAAACTCAATTGTGAAATTTGTAGTTTTTTCAATTTCACCTTCCGGAGAAAAATTTACAACTTTTACTGAATCTTTAAATGAACATGAAAAAATCAAAATTACCAAGAAAACAAAAATTATTTTTTGAAGGTTCATATATTCTCACGAGTTTGTTAAAATTTGCAAATAAAGTTATGAAATATTTTTCGTATAAATAAAATTTTTCAAATCTAAATTATTATTGTGAGTGATTTGAATTCTTGAGATTAAGCAAGCATATAAGTAAATTTTAATTCAAAATAATAAGTTTTACAGAAAGGAAAAGTTTTGCAAAAAAGTAATGTTTATATTGAGACTTACGGCTGCCAGATGAATCTGGCTGATACTGAAATTGTACAAGGAATTTTATCAACTAAAGGTTATGATTTAACAAATAATATAAACGATGCAGATGTTGTTTTATTAAATACTTGCAGTATAAGAGAAAACGCAGAACAAAGAATTTACGGCAGATTGGGAAATTTCAAAACTCTTAAAAGCGGAAAACCAAATCTAATTGTTGGAATTTTAGGATGCATGGCTGAGCGATTAAGAGATGATTTAATAAATGATAAAAAAATAGTGGATTTAGTTGTTGGTCCAGATGAATATAGACGATTACCGGAATTTATAGATTTTGCTTTTTCCGGCGAAAAAGGAATTGGAGTTAAACTTTCCAAAACTGAAACTTATGATGACTTAATTCCGTTTAGAACCAATGACGACGGACTTTCTGCTTGGGTTTCCGTAATGCGAGGATGTGATAAATTCTGCACCTTTTGCGTTGTTCCATTTACACGCGGAAGAGAAAGAAGCAGAACTTTAGAATCAGTGGTTAAGGAAGTTGAACAACTTTCTCAACAAGGTTATAAAGAAATTACTTTACTCGGACAAAATGTAAATTCATACAATGATAGCGGTTTGGATTTTGCTGATCTTCTTGCTGCAGTTGCAATTGTAGATAGAAAAATTCGTGTTAGATTTTCAACTTCGCACCCGCAAGATTTTTCCGATAAATTACTTTACACAATTTCTGAACATCCGAATTTGTGCAATTATATTCATCTTCCAGTTCAGTCTGGCTCCAATAGAGTTTTGGAATTGATGAACAGAACTTACACAATTGAACATTATCTCAACATTATTGAAAAAGCCAGAAAAATTATTCCGGGAGTTTCATTTTCGACAGATATAATTTCCGGATTTCCAACTGAGACTTATGAAGATCATTTAGCAACTTTGGAAGTTATGAGAAAAGTTAAATATGATGGCGCTTATATGTTTAAATATTCTCCGCGCGAAGGAACAAAAGCATATAAAATGATTGATGATGTTGATGAAGAAACTAAATCAAAAAGGTTGACTGAAATTATTGATGAACAGCAAAAAATTTCTTATGAAATTAATCAAGAGTTAATTGGAACAGAAACGGAAATTTTAATTGAAGGTTTTAGTAAAAAATCAAATGGATTTTTAGCCGGAAGAACCGATACGAACAAAGTTGTAATAATTCCCGCACAAAATAATATTTCAAAATGTGATTACATAAAAGTTAGAATTAATAAAGCAACTTCGGGAACTTTATTTGCTGATATTGTTACAAAAGTTGATTTTTCCAATGAAGAAAAACATAAAACTGCATAAATGAAAAATTTGGTAAAAATAATATTGTTAGTTTTTTCAACTCAAACTTTTGCGCAAAGTATTGATATAATTCCGCAATTAAAAATGATTGAGCAAGGGAAAATTGAAGAGGCTAAAGAAAATTTAGAATTCTTTAAGAAAAAAAATTCTAATGATCCGAATGTTATATTTCTTCAAGCTGTTTTGACAGAGAACGGCGAAGAATCGCAAAAACTTTACGAACTTGTTTATTCAACATTTCCAAATAGTAAATTTGCCGATGCCGCTTTATTTAGAAATTTCTCATATTTCTATGCAATCGGACTTTACAAAAAAGCTGAAAACTTAAAACAATTATTACGAAAAGAATATCCAAACTCACCGTATTTGAAAAATACAGATAGAAGTTTTACTCAAGATGATGAAATGATTTTAGTTGAAAATAAACCTTATAAAAATAAATCGAGTGCAAATAAAAAGTTTACAATTCAAGCCGGCGCTTTTGGAAATATTCAGAATGCTCAAGAATTGAAAAATAAATTTGTGCAAAAAGGTTTAACCGCTTCAATAACACAAAAAAGTGTAAATAATTTACAGCTTCATGTTGTAACTGTCGGAGAGTTTTCATCTCAAACTGATGCGGAAGTTTTACAAAAACGTTTGAAAAATGAATTTTCCGTAGATGGAAAAATTAGAGAAATAGAATAAGTAAATTTTTCAGAACTAAAATCAATAATTGAAAAATTATAATAAAAATTTACCCTTGTATGAAAATATTAGAAAACAAAATTAAAAATTTTCCAATTTTAGGCAATTTTTGTATAAGTATTTATAAAAGATTAACTGGTAAAATTCCATTTAAAAATTCATCGGAATATTGGGAAGAACGTTATAAAAAAGGCGGAAACTCCGGTTCCGGTTCATACAATGAACTTGCTGAATATAAATCAGAAATTATTAATTCTTTTGTTGAAGAAAATAATATTTCTTCAATTATTGAATTTGGCAGTGGTGATGGAAATCAATTAAAATATTTAAAGGTGAATTCTTATGTAGGTTATGATATAAGCCAGTCTGCCAT
>JBGSKB010000579.1:0-7232 GCA_041741395.1 Melioribacteraceae bacterium | reverse complement strand
GAGCCGGAAATGCCAAGATTTCTCTCGACAAATGATAAATTAATTTCTAATGTCACTTTAATAAATACAACTAACAAAAAAGGTAATGTAAAAATTAAAGCTTCAGTTTCCGGACCATTGGAAATTACATCTGATAAATTTAAAACTGTTGAAATAAATCCAAATGCTACATCAAATGTTCAATTTACTTTTACAAGCAAAAATAATATTGGAAATGCAAAAGTAATTTTTGAAACTGAAGGATTAGCTAAAGTTAAGGAAGAAATTAACATTGGCATCCGACCAGTATCCCCATTGGTTGTTGAAAGCGGATCGGGAGAAATTAAATCCGGTGAAAAATTGGAAATAAACTTACCAAATCATTTTATTGCTAATACGCAAAATTCAACTTTAACAATTAGTAAACTTCCGGTAATAAAATTTGCAAAACAATTTAAATATTTATTGGGTTATCCTTACGGTTGTGTTGAGCAAACGGTTTCTAAAATATTCCCTCAAATTTATTTTGGAGATTTAGCAAAAAATATTTATCCAAAATTGTATGAAAACAACAATTCCATTTTTTATGTAAATGAAGGAATTAAGAAATTAGAATCAATGCAGCTTTATGATGGCTCAATTGCTTATTGGCAAGGTTCAAATGAATCGAATTTATGGGGAACGGTTTACACAGCTCATTTTTTTGTTGAAGCAAAAAAAGCCGGATTCTATGTTGACGAAAATGTTTTAACAAAATTACTTTCGTACTTAAATAAAAAAGTAAAAGAAAAAAGTATATATGATTATGTCACTTATTCAAATAACCAAAAAACAATAATTAAAATTGCACAAAAGGAAATTATTTACTCGCTATATGTTTTAGCTTTAGCCGATAAGGGTGATATTTCGACAATGAATTATTATAAGTCAATGCCGCAATTATTAACAAACGATACAAAATATTTGTTAGCTGGTGCTTTTGCATTAATGGATAAACGTAATTCATTCGCAGAATTGCTGCCAAATAATTTCACGCAAGAAAATACCGAAAGACTAACCGGTGGAAATTTTGATTCTAGTATTAGAGCCAATGCAATTATGCTAAATGTATTGCTTGAAGTTGATCCTTCAAATTTACAGATTCCAATAATTGTAAAATATCTAAGTCAAAATTCAGAAAATATTTATTCAACTCAAGAAACAGCTTTTACATTTTTAGCTTTAGGAAAAGCATTGAAATCACAAGCTAAGTCAAATTTGCATGTTGATATATTTTCAAATAACAAAAAATTGGGAACTTATAACAATGCAGATTTTACTATTTCTAATAATCAATTACATTCCGGGAAAATTAATTTAAATGCAAAAGGTGAAGGTAAAGTTTACTATTTCTGGAACACTGAAGGAATAAGTTCAACCAATGAAATTAAGATTGTTGATTCACAAATGAAAGTTAGAAGAACTTATTATAGTTATAAAACTAAGGCTGAAATCTCTAATAATAAATTTAAACAAGGTGATTTAATAGTTTGTAAAATTTCATTAACTGGCGGACAAAGATCAGCAGAGAATATTGCAATTTCAGATTTAATTCCAGCCGGATTTGAAATTGAAAATCCACGACTTTCAACCTCAACAAATTTTAATTGGGAAAATAAAAATAGAATGAATGTTCAGTATTTGGATGTTAGAGACGATCGATTAATACTTTTTACAAATTTGACAGCAAACAAAACATATGATTTTTATTATATGCTTCGTGTTGTAAATATAGGCGAATATCAACTTCCAGTAATTGCTGCTGAGGCGATGTATGATAGGGAATATCATTCTTTTAACGGAGCCGGAAAAGTAATTGTTGAATAGTAGTGAAAGTTGAGATTAGAAAAATACTTTTTAAGTTTTCAGTCATAATTTTATTTGTGATTACTTTTTTCATTTTGTTGAATTTAATATTTCCACTTCCGAAAGAAAAAAGTTTTTCTCAAGAAATCTTAGCAAGCGACGGAACTCTTTTAACGGCTTATCTTTCAAGCGATGATAAGTGGAGAATGCTGACAACAATTGATGAAGTCTCTCCAGATTTAATAAAATCGTTAATTGCAAAAGAAGATAAATATTTCTACTGGCATTTGGGATTTAACCCAATTTCGATTTTAAAAGCTTTTTACTCCAATCTAACAAAAGGGGAAATAGTTTCCGGAGCTTCAACAATTACAATGCAGCTTGTAAGAATCTGGGAACCATCGCAAAGAAATTATTTAAATAAATTTCTTGAAATATTGAGGGCAATTCAGATTGAAATTATTTATTCCAAATCCGAAATTCTAAAAATGTATTTTAATTATCTTCCTTACGGCGGAAACATAGAAGGTATTAAAGCTGCTTCATACATTTACTTTAATCATCCACCCAATAAATTGAGTTTAGCCCAATCAATACTGTTAACAGTAATTCCAAATGATCCTAATAATCTTAGACTTGATCGGAATATTGAAAAACCACATCAAAAAAGAAATTTATGGATTCGAAGGTTTATTAAAGAAGATTTGTTTAACAATAATAATTTGATAGATGCTTTAAATGAACCATTGGTAAGCAATAGATTTGAAATTCCGAAACTTGCACCACATTTTTGTAATCGTCTTAATAAATTAAAAGATCAACCAATAATCTCAAGCACTTTAGATTTGAATAAACAAAAAATCTCAGAAAAACTTTTATCAAATTATATTGAAAGAATAAAAAGTAAAGAAGTCACAAATGGAGCAATTTTAGTAATTGAAAATAAAACCAACAATGTCTTAGCATATTGCGGATCGGCAAATTATTTTGATAGTCAAACATCCGGACAAGTTGATGGAATAACTTCAATTCGTTCTCCCGGTTCAACCTTAAAACCATTTTTGTATGCTCAAGCATTTGATAAGGGAATATTAACTCCCAAAATGAAATTGTACGATATTCCAATGGATTTTGGCGGATACGAACCAGAAAATTTTGACAGCAAATTTTATGGAGAAGTTACTGCTGAATTTGCATTGATGAATTCATTAAATATTCCAGCAGTTCAGTTGCTGCAAAAATTACATGTAAATAATTTTCTTCAAGTTTTACATCATGCCGGATTTAATAAAATTTATAATGATAAAAACAAACTGGGACTTTCTCTAATACTGGGTGGATGTGGAACAACTCTTGAAGAACTGGTAACGGCTTACACATCTTTTTCCAACAAAGGGAAAATGAAAAAATTGAATTATGAAATCGGTAATGAAAATTCAAAGGGAGTTCAAATATTTTCAAAAGCGTCATCTTATTTGATTACAAAAATTTTATCAAATATTGAGCGACCGGATTTCCCAAATACATTTATTGGCGGAACTCATCTTCCTAAAATTGCATGGAAAACCGGAACTTCTTACGGAAAAAGAGATGCTTGGGCAATTGGCGTAAATCCAAAATATACAATAGGAGTATGGTTGGGAAATTTTAATGGTAAAGGATCACCATATTTATCGGGCGCAGAAATGGCTGTCCCTTTACTTTTTGATTTATTTAATTCGATAGATTACAGCTCAGATAAAAAATGGTTTGAAATTCCTTATGAAATTTTAGAAAGAAAAGTTTGCGAAGAAACCGGACTAATTCCATCAGAAAACTGTAAGAATTTCACTTATGATTTTTATATTGAAAATATTTCTACACATAAAAAATGTGATAGATATAAAACTTTTATGGTTGATGAAAACGAGACAAAAGTATATTGTTCAGAATGTTTGGGAAACAATTCATATAAGGAAATTTCATATCCTAAATTAGATCCAGAGCTTAAATTATGGTTTGAAAAAAATAACATTGAATTTAAAAAACCACCGCTGCATAATCCTGAATGCAGTCATCGTTTATCCGGAAATGGTCCTAAAATAATTTCTCCATTGCCGAACTATGAATATTATGTTGATAAAAATTCTGATCAAAAAATATTATTGCAAGCTGTTTCATCTACAAATGTTTTATCGCAATATTGGTATATTAACGATGAATTTTATCAAAAATGTGCTCCGGGAGAAAAGATATTTTTTGTTCCTAAAAAGAATGTTGAAAATATTATTTGCACAGATGATAAAGGCGGAACAAGTAAAATCAAAATCAATGTGAAGTTTTATTGAAATTTTTAATATTAAGAAATGACTAAGAAATTATTAATAGAAAAAAATAGTAATTATAGCTACCTTATAAGTGAAATTACATTATTACTTGAGTCAGCAAGAAAATCATCCGTTAGAGCTGTAAATTCAATACTTACATTAACATATTGGGAAATCGGTAGACGAATAGTTGAGTATGAACAAAATGGTTCTGATAGAGCTGAATATGGAACAAATTTACTATATAATATCTCTTCTGATCTTTCTCAAAAATTAGGAAAAGGATTTTCAATTGATAATTTGGAATCGATGAGATTGTTCTATACAAATTATCCAATTGATATGATTTCCGATACGCAATCTCGGAATTATAATTTAGAGAAATCCGAAACACCGTCTCGGATTTTTGACAAAGATAATTTAACAAATTTCTTTACTTTAACTTGGTCTCACTATGTAATGTTGGTTAGAAGAATTAAAGACAACCGGTCTCGAAATTTTTATGAAACAGAAGCTATAAGAAATGGGTGGTCGGTTAGGCAATTAGATAGACAAATATCTTCACAATTTTACGAAAGAATATTGTTATCTAAAAATAAATCAACAATGTTAAAAGAATCAATAAAGACTAAAGTAACAGATCACATAACATTAGAAGAAGAAATTAAAGATCCATACATTTTAGAATTTTTAGGATTAAAAGATGAATATTCAGAAAGTGAACTTGAAGAAGCTTTAATAAACCATCTTGAAAAGTTTCTATTAGAATTAGGTGGAAACTTTGCATTTATAGGTCGCCAAAAAAGATTAAGAATTGGAAATGAGTGGTTCAGAATTGATCTTTTGTTCTTTCATCGAAAATTAAAATGCCTAGTTATCATAGATTTGAAAATAGGAAAGTTTACTCACGCAGATGCCGGACAAATGCACCTATACCTCAATTATGCGAAGGAAAACTGGACAAACGAAAATGAAAACCCACCGGTTGGTTTGATTTTATGTGCTGAAAAAGATAGTGCTGTTGCAAAATATGCATTGGATGGATTGCCAAATAAAGTTCTTGCTGCAGAATACAAATTGGCATTACCAAACATTAAATTACTTGCTGAAGAGGTAGAAAAAACTAGAAGGATAATAGAAAATAGGAACCAAAGTTTTAAAAAATGAAAGATTAGATTAATTTCAAATTATATTTTTGATTTAAAACGAAAGGACTTAAAATGAATATAGATAAAAAGGTAATTTTAGTTACCGGCGGAAGCTCTGGTATTGGACTTTCAACAGCTATAAAGTTAAAAGAAAAAGGTGCTGAAGTAATAATAACTGGTAGAAATAAATCAAAATTGAAAAACATTGTAAATCAATTTGGGTTTACCGGATTTGTTTCGGATGTTTCAAAGGAAAATGAAGTTCTGCAGCTTTTTGAAAATATTAGAAATAAATTTGGGACTTTAGATGTTCTAATAAACAATGCCGGCTTTGGTTATTTTGAAACTCTTGAAAATGTAAGTGTGAAAAAATTCAATGAAGTTTTACAGACGAATGTTATTGGAGCAGCATTAGCTGCTAGAGAGGCATCTAAAATATTTAAAGAAAAAAAATCTGGAGATATAATTAATATTGCTTCAACAGCTGCAACTAAAGGTTTTACCGGTGGAACTTCTTATGTAGCATCAAAATTTGCTTTGCGCGGAATGACAGAATGCTGGCGTGCTGAATTAAGACCTTTTAACATTCGTGTAATTTTAATTAATCCTTCCGAAGTTCAAACAGATTTTGTTGTAAACTCCGGAAGAGCTGAAAGGGATTTCAATCCAACAAAATTAATTAGCGAAGATATTGCTCATTCAATTATTTCAGCTTTAGAAATGAATGATAGAGGATTTATTACAGAACTAACTGTTTTTGCAACTAATCCAAAAGATTAAATTATGAGCGAAGAATTTAAAAAACTTGCTGCAGAAAAAGCTGTTGAGGAAATTCAATCGGGAATGCTTATTGGTCTCGGATCCGGAAGCACATTTTATTATGCACTACAGAAAATTGGTAAACTAATAAAAACTGGTGAATTACAAAATATTGTTGCAATTCCGAGTTCCAAGAACACAGAAAAAATTGCAAGAGACTTGAACATTCCTTTAATAACTTTTAAGGAAAAACAAGAAATTGATATCACAATAGATGGTGCAGATGAAGTTGATAAATATCTAAACTTAATAAAAGGCGGCGGTGCTGCACATCTAAGAGAAAAAGTTATTGCTCAAGCAAGTAAAAGATTAATAATTATTGTAGATGAATCAAAACTTTCCGAAAAGTTAGGAACCAATTGGGCTGTACCGGTTGAAGTTCTGCAATTTGCATATCCTTTGGAAAAAAAATTTCTTGAATCAATAAATGGGAAACCGGTTTTAAGAATTTATCAAAGCGGTGAACCGGTAATAACAGATGAGGGGAATTTTATTTTAGATACAAATTTTGGAGTAATTCAAAATCCTTTTGAATTAGCTGAAAAATTGGAGAATAGAGCCGGAATAATTGAACATGGAATATTTTTAAAACTCACATCAAAAGTAATTGTTGCCGGAAAAAATGGAATTAAAATTTTGGAAAAATAATTTGGAACTCAAAAATCCTGAAATTGTTAAATATCATAATTTTTTATAAATGTTGAATTTATTACAATCACTTTTTATTTTTGAACCCGTTAAAAAAAAGGTTTTATAATTTATGAGCGTTACAGTGACAAATCTTACAAAAAAATATCAAAATCAACGAGCAATTAATAATATTTCATTTGAAGTTAAAACCGGAGAAGTTTTGGGCTTCCTTGGTCCAAACGGCGCTGGCAAAACTACAACAATGAAAATTATTACGGGTTTTATGGCTCCTTCAGACGGTGATGCTAAAATTAATGGAATTTCAGTTCTTGAAGAACCGGAAAAAGTAAAAAAAATGATTGGGTATTTACCGGAAAGTAATCCTCTTTATCATGATATGCCGGTTTTGGAATATTTGGAATTTATTGCAGAACTTCAAAATGTTCCAAAAGGGAAAATTAAAGGTAGAATTGCTCAAATGGTAAAAGTCTGCGGATTAAATGTT
>JBGSKB010000578.1:0-1799 GCA_041741395.1 Melioribacteraceae bacterium | reverse complement strand
GAAATCACAAAAAAACTTACGATTCGATAAAGTTAATATAAAAAATTATTACAGATTGCTAAGAGAATATGGATTTGAATATGGGAAATCCATGCAGAGCATTATTGAAATTTGGAAAGATAAATCAACCATTTTAGGATTGATTGAATTATCTTCTGAGTATAAAAGTGAAGTGGAAAATTATATAATACATCCTTCAATTATTGATGCGGGATTTCAATTAATTGCCTCAAGTTTTAATTCAACCGAAAGTAAAAACCTAAGAGAAGGAATTTATTTACCAATTGGATTAGAAAATTTAAAAATTTATAAAACGCAATTTGATAAAGCATGGTGTAAAGTTTATTCATCTTTTGAAAATAATAATCAAAATATTTTGAATTATAAGTTGCATTTTTTTAATGACATAGGCGAACGATTGCTTGAGATAGAAAATTTAAAATTGGGGTTTATTTCAAACCAAGATTTGCCAAAAATTCTAAATAATAATATTGAAAGTTGGCTTTATAAAATTGAATGGGTTGAAAAACAATTAAATAGAGATAAAAAAAGTAATGAAAAGAATCAAAGTTCGGTTATTGTTTTTTACGGTAGTTCAGAATTAGATTATAAAATTCATGGTGAACTTAAGCAAAGATTTGATGATGTTTTATTAGTAAAAAATGGTAAAAGCTTTTCTGTTATTGATTTTGAAAAGTTCGAAATTAATTTTGATTCACATAATGATTATAAATTACTTTTTAATTATCTCTTTACTGAAAGGAAGCTTAATGTTAGTCATGTTATCAACTTAACTAATTTAAAATTAGAAATAGTTGATTCTCCATCGACTAATAATTTGTATGAAAAACAATTTGAGACGGTTAAACATTTTTTATACTTTGTCAAATCAATAGTAATGTCTGGCGTTTCAAAGTTACCCAGAGTCTGGCTTGTTCAAAATAACTCACTTAATTTAGATAAATCTGAAAATGTAAACCTTTTTCAATTACCCTTTAATGGATTTTGTAAAGTTATCAATTCTGAACATCCTGAACTAAAATTGACTGTTATCGATTTGGAAAATATCAAGGATGAAAAAATAATTCCTCATTTAATTGATGAATTTGAATTTAATGATTTATTTGAGAGAGAGATTTCTTTTAGAAATAATAAACGTTTTGTAAGTCGTCTGCAATATTATAATGATTCTCATAATCAAATTACCGATAGCTTAAAATATATTAAAGATTCCCCATCAAGATTAATTATAAATTCGAAAGATGACTTAGATAATTTAAAACTTGTTCCAATAATACGTAATAATCCAAATATTGATTGGGTTGAAATTGAAGTCCACTCAACTGGATTGAATTTTAGGGATGTTCTTAATGCTTTAGACCTCTATCCTGGTGATGCAGGATTATTAGGTGGTGAGTGTTCCGGAATTGTTACGGCAGTTGGTCAAGGTGTTTCAAAATTTAAAGTTGGCGATGAAGTTTTAGGTATTGCAAGTGGAAGCTTTTCAACTCATGTTTCAACACATGAAAACTTGCTTACAATGAAACCCAAAAATATTTCGTTTGAAGAAGCTGCAACAATTCCAATTGCATTTTTAACAGCTTATTATGCACTGATAAAACTTGGAAATTTAACAAAGGGTGAAAAAGTTCTTATTCATGCTGCATCTGGCGGTGTTGGACTAGCAGCTATTCAAATTGCAAAGATGTTTGAGGCTGAGATTTATGCTACAGCTGGAAATCCAGAAAAAAGAGAATATTTAAAATCTATTGGAATAAAGAATATATATGATTCCAGAA
>JBGSKB010000577.1:0-4292 GCA_041741395.1 Melioribacteraceae bacterium | reverse complement strand
TATTGTAAGTTCTGATTGTGAATAAACTCTGCCGTTTGAAATGTGCGTTGCAGAAATATCTGAATATTTCACTGTTTTAGCTTTTACAAATCTTACAACTTCATCCGCTGGTTTTAATTTAGGATCTTCTTTAAATCCGCTAATCATTTTCATTGAGAAAAAGGAAAATATTATTATTGCTGCTCCGGCTATAATTATTGTTAATTTTTGCTTACTCATTTTTTACCTAACCTAAATTTGATGTTTTTTGATAACTAAATATTTAGTAAATCTTTCTAATTTTTTTGCGGAAAAAATAACATTCTTTGAAATGACTGATCAAGCTAAGAAAACTCTTATTCTGATTTGGTTTTTGCAGATTTTTAAGTTCAGGCATTCACATAAACTTTCTTAAAATAATTATTCATTGTTTTGATTATAAATTTACAAAATCTGAAGTCAAATATTTAATAATTTTGTTTTTACATAAGACGCAGTTATTTGAGATTTTATTCAATTTATTACAGAAATATTTTTAATGAAAACACTTCTTCTCTTGGCTGTAATTTTAACTGGAATCTTTTTCCCGTTTACTCATTCTCTTGCGTTTTTAATAAAGTACCTTTTAATGATAATGCTCTTCTTCTCTTTTTTAAAAATGGAAATAAAAAAAGAAGATGTTCTCAAAAACCACTTTTACATAATTTTAGCAAATCTTTTTATACCGTTGGTTTCGTATTTTTTTCTTGTTGCCTTCGGAAAGTTACAATTAGCACAAGTTGCTTTTATCACCGGAATTGCTCCAACTGCAATTGCTTCTCCAATAATTATTAATTTATTAAAAGGTAAAATTGAATATGTGGTAATCTCCATTTTGCTAACAAATTTTGTGATTGCTTTTCTTCTGCCGTTTTTAATTCCGGAAATGTTAAATAGCTCTTCAACTATTTCTTTTGCAGATGTACTTTTTCCGGTCGCGGAAATTTTTCTAATTCCATTTTTTCTTTCTTTAATTTTAAAAAAATATTTTGTGAAGTTAAAAAACACTCTTGAAAATTTTAATAAGTATGTCTTTTATATTTTAATTCTAAACATAAACATTGGAACTGCGAAAGCGAGCAATTATATTAGTGAAGAAATGGGTTTTGGCGATCCGATAATTTATCAAATTGCTGCGGTTTCATTTTTTCTTTGTTTCCTTTCCTTTTTTATCGGGTTGTTGATTTCACCAAAGAATTTAAGAATGGAGGGCTCTCAATCGTTGGGACAAAAAAATAACGGATTTACTGTTTGGGTTGCACTTACTTTTATTAGTCCGCTTGCAGTTTTGGGTCCGGTGTTTTATATACTTTTTCAGAACACATATATTTCTTGGCAGCTTCACCAAGGAAATAAATCGGGCAAAATCAAAAAATGATTTTACCCTAAAATTCATGCAAAAACTTTTTCTTTGTTTTTTTCAATAAACTCAACCGCACTTAATGCTGCAATGGTTCCATCACTTACCGAAGTTGTAATTTGTCTATATCTTTTTGCTCTTGAATCGCCGGCTGCAAAAACCCCGGGAACGTTTGTTTCCATTGCATCATTGGTAATTATTTCACCACGGTTATTTAAAGTAATAATATTTTTAAGTGATTCTGTGTTTGGAACATAACCTATTAAAATAAAAACGCCTTCAATTTCTTTTTCTGATTTTTCACCGGTTCTCATATTTTTAATTATAACTTTTTCTAATTTTTCATCGCCAAGAAATTCTTGAATTTCTGATTCCATGATAAAACTAATTTTTGAATTTTCTTTGGCTTCTGTAACTGCGCTTTCAAACGCTTGAAAATGATCAAACTGATGAACAATTGTTACAGAGCTTGCATATTTTGTTAACGAAACGGCTTCTTCTAACGCTGAGTTTCCACCGCCGATAACAATAATCTTTTTATCTTGAAAAAAATCTCCGTCGCAAGTTGCACAATACGAAATTCCTTTTCCTTTAAATTTATCTTCGCCAATTGCTCCAATTGTTCTAGATTTTCCGCCAGTTGCAAGAATTATAGATTTAGAAAAATATGTTTCGTTTTTATTAATTTCTACGGTTTTTAATTCAGCTTGCAAATTTATGTTCGTAACTTTTATATTAGATTTTACTTTGCATCCAAAACTTTCTGCTTGTTTCCTCATGTTTCTTGAGAGTTGGTATCCGCTAATACTTTCTATTCCGGGATAATTTGCAACTTCGTGTGTTAAAACCATTTGTCCTCCGGCAGTCCCTTCATTAAGAATTAATACGGAAAGTTTTGCTCTCGAAAGATATATTCCGGCAGTCAATCCAGCCGGACCGCCTCCAATAATAATTACATCAAAATAATTTTCCATTATTAACTCTTAAACTCTTTATCCAAATTAGTTGTTACTTGTTCCATATTTTGTATGCTTGATGTTGCTTTTGCAACTTTACCATTTTTATAATAAACTGTAAAAGGTAATCCGGCAAAGGTTCTGCATTCTGGCAGATTTCTTATAATATGTGTTTCTGGGCTATCAAAAGCCATATCAAAAAACTTCACGTTCGTATAATTGTTTTCAATCTCTTCCATAATTTCATAAACTGGTACGCACATTGGTCCCATTCTTCCGCAGCAAACCATTACGTTTTCGTTTTCATTTATAATTTTTGTTAACTCGTTTGCGGTTGCAATATGATTTAATCCGGTTGGTAATGTCATCTTATTTTCCTTATTAATTTTAACTTTGCAAAATAAGATGCTGTTTTACGGTATAAGATTCAAAAAGGCAGCTTTTAAAAACTGCCCCTTTGTTTTCTATCTAATTTAGGAATTAGTTACGCTTGTGGTTTGTTGTAAATAATTTTTCGTATTGAGTCAAATTGTAAGTAGGGATAATCTTCTTGAATTTTTTCAATTGCATCACCAGCGCTGATTTCTTTTTCTCTAAGATTATCAAATCTTTTTCGAATCATATAATCACGCACCGATTTTTTATTAATTAACCCCCGAGTATTTAAAATATCATAAATCTCATCACTAATTAACTCAGCTAGCGGATTTTCTATGTTATTATTACTCATAGTTAAGCCTTTCTTATTTTTGTTAATTATATACACTATAGACTTCCAAAATGGCAATATTGTTCCCTTGTTTTGTCTCTTTTTGAGTCTTTGATAATTGCGGCTTTTAAGCAGTTTAAATTTTTGTTTCGTTTTTTTGATAAAAAACAAACATTTTGCGATTTTTATAATTTATTTTAAATTGGGTGAAAGACTTGAAAATCTCTCACCTCTTTGTTTTATAAACCCAACTTAATTCTTATTTCTTCTGGAATCGAATCTTTATGAACCATAATTGCCACGGTTTTTAATCTGATATAATTTTCCGACATATACCAATATCCGTCATACTTTTTATTTTCTGTTCCCCAAGAATTTTTTGTATAATAAAACTTGGTTCCGCTCTGATTTTTTGCAGTTCCAACAATATTCATTAAGTGATCGTCTGTAACATCAAAATTTTCAAAAGCTGTTTGTCGCATTTCTTGTGTGATTGTTTTTTCAACTTCCGGTAAAAGCATATCACTTTTTACTTTTTCATCTGGTATTACAGCATAACATTGATCTCTTAAAAAATGATCTTTTCCGCTATCACCGTCCCAACAAACAGAATATCCGTTATTTATTGCATTATCAATTATTTGAATAATTTCATCAATGGGAATATTGTAATATTCTGAGTTTGTCCAATTGTCCGGCAAAGGTAAAATAAATTTTTCGTAAAACGGAACATCTAAGTATGAGGTTATTTCAATATAATTATCCGGATTAAATCCCGTTTTTTCTGCAAATGTTTTGGGAGTAATTTCTTTTCCATTATATTCAAACTTTTCCGGTGGGTTTCCTAAATAAATATTTAGTGTGTTTTCTATTACTTCCTTCCATTTTGATGTAAGGTTTCCGCTGTTTTTTTTAAGCAATCCATCTAAAATTCCTTGAGTAACCGCCGTCATTTCTCCATGATTGTGAACATCTAGTCCAATATTTTTTCCAGTATATGCCCTTTCCGGAATCATGCCAAAATTTTTAACCGCGTTTAATAAGTCGTGTGCTTGCCCACCTTCGCCAAAATTTGATGTTCCTTGATATCTAACATATTTTTCAGCCATTGGTAAAAGTTTACATCTTACTGTAAACATTTCTGATAAATCAACTTCACCAAAGCCCGTTCTTAATAACTCTGTTTCCACAAAAGATGTTGTTGCAAAAGCCCAGCAAGTTCCTGAGTTTCCTTGGCTCTTAACCGATG
>JBGSKB010000576.1:0-4349 GCA_041741395.1 Melioribacteraceae bacterium | reverse complement strand
CATTTTCATTGTTTATAATTATTTATAAAAATAAATAATCTTTTTCACATTTTATTAGAGAAATTGATATTCTGTTAGTCCTAATTCTATTATTATTAAAAAGAATTTCTTAAGTTTGAGCCTGTGTTTTTGCATCTTATATAAAAGGAGAATTTAGTGGAAGAAGTTTTAGAATATATTAAAAACAATAAAGAAAATTATATAAGCGAATTAAAACAATATTTAAGAATTCCAAGTATTTCAACTTTAAGTTCTAACAAAAATGATATGATAAATTGTGCAGAGTTTGTTTCAAAAAAACTTAAAGATGCCGGTTTGGAGAAAGTTCAAATATTTAAAACAGAAGGACATCCGCTTGTTTATGGTGAATGGTTAAATGCACCTGGGAAACCAACTGTATTGGTTTATGGTCATTATGATGTTCAACCGGTTGATCCAATTAATTTATGGAAAGCTGATCCTTTTGAACCAGTTATTGAAGATGGAAAAATTTGGGCTCGAGGTGCAAATGATAATAAAGGACAAAATTTTGTACATATAAAAAGTGTAGAAGCTTTTATGAAAACCGAAAAAAAACTTCCGGTGAATGTAAAATTTTTAATTGAAGGTGAGGAAGAAATCGGCAGTGAAAGTTTAGGCAAATTTTTAAAAGAAAATAAAAATCTTTTAAAGTGCGACGCAGTTTTAATTTCGGATACAAGTTTATACGCGGAAGGAATTCCAACAATAAATTACGGCTTGCGTGGATTAAGCTATTTAGAAGTTGAAATAACCGGACCTAATAAGGATTTACATTCCGGAAGTTTTGGCGGCTCTGTTGCAAATCCAATTAATGAACTTGCAAAAATTATTAGTAAACTTCATGATAAAAATGGTAAAGTTACAATTCCCAATTTTTATAAAGACGTTGTCTCGTTTTCAAAAAAGGAAATTGAGAATATAAAAAACCTAAAATTTTCTGAAGCAAAATATGCAAAAGAATTAGGTGTAAAAGAATTGCAAGGTGAAAAAGGATTTAATACTTTGCAAAGAATTTGGGGAAGACCAACTTTGGATTGCAACGGTATTTTCGGAGGATTTACTGGAGAAGGTGCAAAAACAGTACTGCCATCCAAAGCAACGGCAAAAATTAGTATGAGACTAGTCCCAAATCAAGATCCTAAAAAGATTTCTAAGGAATTTACAAATTATATAAAATCTCTTGCACCAAAAAGTGTAAAAGTAAAAATTACAGATATGCATGGCGGATATCCGGTGGTAATTCCGCTTGAAGATCCGGCAATTATGGCGGCATCAAAAGCAACGCAAAAAGCTTTTGGCAAAAAAACAGTTTATACAAGAGAGGGCGGTTCAATTCCAATAGTAGTTGATTTTGTTAATCAACTAAAAGTTCCGGCAATTTTAATGGGATTAGGTTTAGATTCCGATAACATTCATTCTCCAAATGAACATTTTAGTTTAAAGAGTTTTGAACTTGGTATATTGAGTTCGGCTTATTTTCTAGATGAATTTTCACAATTAAAAAAATAGTAAGGAAGTAAATTGAGTCAAATATATTCATACTTTAAAAATAAATTAACAGATTTAGTTTTTGCAAATGATGGAACTATAAAAATTTATTCATCTTATCAAATTGAAAATGAGGCAATTAAATACGGTGTTGGAATTTATAACAGATCAGAATCGGCAGTTTTAAAATTAAGCGGAAAAGATGTTTTAGATTTTCTTCAACGAATCTCCACAAATAATGTAATTAATTTAGAACCTTATCACTATATAAGTACGTTGTTTACAAATGAAAAAGGCAGATTGATTGACAGAACTGCACTGATAAAATTAGAAGATGAATATTTTTTAGTCGGAAGTAAATTTAATGATTCAATGCTTACAAGATGGATTGACAAATATATAATTACAGAAGATGTTAAGTTTGAAAATTTTACCAATAGGTTTTTAATACTTGATATTATTGGTCCGCAAGCTGAATCTTATCTAACATTAATTTGTGGAAAAGAAGTTGATGGACTTGATAATAATAGACTTCATAAAGTTACAATTGATTTTTCAACTGCATATTTATTGAAGAAAAAAGCTCACAGCGGAGAAATAATTTATTGGCTTATAACCGAAATTGAAAATTCCGTAAAGCTGCTTGATTATTTATTAAACCATAAAAGTGTTTTTGATTTGGAAATGATTGGCGAAGATGTGTTTGATAGATACAGAGTAATTAATAAAGTTCCAAAAGGCGGAAGAGAAATAAGTGATAAATATAATCCGCATGAAGCAAATTTATCAAAAGAAATAAGTTTTACAAAAGGCTGTTATATTGGTCAAGAAGTAATTGCAAGATTAGAAACTTACGATAAAGTTCAAAAACATTTAAAGAAGTTTGTAATAAATTCTAATAATATTAACTTGCCTGCAGAATTATTAAATGCTGAGAAGGAAGTTGCTTGTACAATTACAACATTAACAAAAAATTTAGAGCAAAATAAATTTGAAGGCTTAGGATATTTTGGGAAATCTGCAATTGAAAAAAATTCTGAAATGGAATTGACACTAAACGGAAATTTGGACCAAAAATTTATAGTTAGATTGTTAGATTAGTTATGAAAATATATACTAAAACCGGCGATGACGGAAGTACAAGTTTATTTGGCGGTACGAGAGTTCAGAAAAATAATATTAGAATAAATGCTTACGGAACAATAGATGAGCTAAATTCCGTAATAGGTTTGGCGTTATCGCATAAAATTAGTGAAGAAGTTAAATTTGAACTACAAGAAATTCAGAACACATTATTTCAAATTGGATCTGAACTTGCTTCTCCGGAAAATGTAAAAAGTGATTTGATTAAGAAAACATCTAAAGAAGAAATTAATTATCTAGAATCTTTGATTGATAAATTTGATGAAAATTTACCTCCGCTGAAAAATTTTATTTTACCCGGTGGAATTGAATCTGCTTCATATCTGCATTTTGCAAGAACTGTTTGCAGAAGAGCAGAAAGAATTATTGTTGAATTAAAAGAATTAGAATTGATAAACATAAATACGCTTATATATTTAAATAGACTTTCCGACTTATTATTTGTTCTTGCCCGGTATGAAAATTATGTAACACAAACGCCGGAAATAGTTTGGAAAATCCGGGGGTGAAATTGGCTTCGACGGGGTTATTTGTTCTTTGAACTGCGCACCGTGTTCTCCGTAGACACGTTAAACGACGGGACAAAGTCGAGACGACGACTATAACTACGCATTAGCTGCTTAATTTATTAAGTAGCCGTTCACCTAGTTTGTGTGTGCCGAAATTAGGATGAACGCCGTTAGGTGCACTAGTGGATTCGAGTTCTCTGGTAGATGAAGCGAAACCTTTACAGGGATAGAAAAATAATACCATGTCTGTTTGGGATTATTTTTTGAAACTTAAATAATTGACTACGTGTGTAGACGTTCACTGAAAGGTATCTTCGGACGCGGGTTCAACTCCCGCCACCTCCACAAATTATTGTTTATAAAAACAAGTTGTAAGTTTATCTCACAATTTATTCTAAGTTAAATACTTTGTTTTTATTTTACTTGGTAGCGTTTAGATTTTTTATGGTTACCAAATCTTCCCTTGTGATCACCTCTTTTTTCTCACCTAAGTTCTATTTTACCAAGAGGCTTAATTTAGATTATTTATTCTTTTTAGGTGGTCAATTTCCAAGCGGAATTTTGGTTTGTTTAATTGAGGAAAAAACAAAGAAGGTAGTGAACAATTAAAAGGCTATTTGATAAATGGCATGAACGCTTTAAATTTAAGCAAAGGAGTTAAAGTAATTCGTAAGGGACAGATTCCTTTATTATAGATATAAGAAAATGTAATTTTTATAACTATTTAATTATCTTAATAGGTAATCGTTTATAATAAATATGAATAATTTAAAAAAAGTAATTTTGCTTCTAGAATCATCACGCGCTTTTGGGAGAGATCTACTTTATGGAATTGGTAGATATTCAAGATTAAATGGACCTTGGTCATTTTATTGGGAGCCAAGAAGTTTAAAATCTTCTTTCCCTCACTTAACAAAATGGAAGGCTGATGGTATCATAATGCGTAATTCATTAATTAAAAAAGAATTAATGAACATGAATCTTCCTACAATTTTAGCTTTGCATGATACTAATAGGCCCGCAAAAATGCCAGCAATTTGTACTAATTCAGAGTCGATTTCGAGATTAGCGGCAGAACATTTGATGAATACCGGATTAATAAATTTTGCATTTTGTGGGTTTGATTATATTGAATGGTCAGTTGAAAGAAAATATTATTTTAAAAAAATTATTGAAGAAGCCGGCTAC
>JBGSKB010000575.1:0-11905 GCA_041741395.1 Melioribacteraceae bacterium | reverse complement strand
AACTTACAAAACAGTTGATTGGCTGATTCCAATAATTTTCGTAATAATAATTGCAGTTGCTTCAAATTTTATTTTGATGAACAACCCGGAAGTAAAAGCTGACATTCTTGAAAAACAAATGGCGCAATTCGAAAAGAATTTTCAAGAAGCAGTTGATAAAGGACAAATGACTCAATCTCAAGCCGATCAGCAGCTCGATGCAATTCAAGAGCAAATGGAAAAAGGCGGCAGCACACAGCTTATATTCTCAACAATTGGAATAGTTATCATAACCTTTCTTTCCTTTTTTATTATTGCCGGAGTTTTTTTATTACTTGTTAAATTTGGTTTACAAGGTGATGGAAATTACAAATCATCAATGCTGGCATATGGATTACCTCACTATATAATTGCATTACAAATTATTGTTATGATAATTCTTGCAACTGCAATGGGGAAAATGTTTATGGATACAAGCATTGGAAGTTTTATGAATATTGAAAAAGATTCTATGCTAGGTTGGTTTACGCATAAATTGGATATTTTTTCAATTTGGTTTTATGCTGTTTTGAGTATTGCTTATGCAAAATTGTTCAAATCGGAAAATACTAGTAAATATTTTATTGCAGTATTTGGTTTGTGGATTGGTTTTAGTTTGATTATGTATTTTGTTGTACAAGCTGTTCCATTCTTAAAATGGTTTGGATTATAATATTTCTGAAACATCCTAAGTTTTTAAAACTTAGGATGTTTATTTATTTAATAAAATCTTTTAGATTCTGAAACAAGCTCAGAATGACAATCCATTTTTTCACTTTTGATTTTTCACTTTTGATTTCAATTTTCTTTAAATCACGCTTTGCGGATCAATATCAAAATATAATTTAACATCTCTGAATCTAGATTTTTGGTTATATTCTACAAAAGCATTCATTAATGCATTTCGCAAAATTTTCCCGTTTGGATCGGTTCTGCGCAAACTTTTTATCATAATTTGATATCTAAAAATTCCTTTTATTTTTGCAATTACTGCTTCATTAGGCGGAAGAATGATTAATTTATCGCTAAACTTCATCAAGCGTTTATTAAAATCAAATGCTGCTTGTTTGGCTTTCTGCTCATCTTCATTTTTAATTTCAACAATTGCAATTCTAGAAAACGGAGGATAAAAATTTTGTTGACGCAATAAAATTTCATTTTCGTAAAATGATTTGTAATTGTTTTCCAAAACTTTTTGAAGAACAAAATTTTTATAATTCTGAGTTTGAATAATTACTTCACCTTCCTCTTTGCTTCTTCCGGATCTTCCGGCAACTTGAGTTAACAATTGAAATGTTCTTTCATCAGCCCTAAAATCCGGAAGCCACAATGATGTTTCCGCGGAAATTACTCCGACTAAAGTTACATTTGAAAAATCCATTCCTTTTGAAACTATTTGCGTTCCGACTAAAATATCAATTTCACCTTTTCTAAAATTGTTTAAAATAATTCCCAACTTTCCTTTTTGCGCAATTGTATCCGAATCAATTCTTTCGATTTTAGCGTGTGGAAAATGATAAGAAATTTCGTCTTCAACTCTTTGCGTACCGGTTCCAAAAAATTTCATATTAATCGAGCCGCAAAATTTGCAAGCTTTGGGTGAAGGTTTTACGGCGCCGCAATAATGGCATTTCATTAAATTTTTATTTATGTGATAAACCATAGAGACCGAACAATTATCGCACATTTCTATTGTTCCGCAATCATCGCAATAAGCTTGGGTCGCAAATCCTCTTCTATTTTGCAGAATAATTACTTGCTCTTTTTTCTTTAATCGCGTATCAACAGCTTCCAAAAGTGTTTTGGAAAAAACCCCAACAACTCTATTCTTTTTCTTTTCTAAAGTAATATCAACTAATTTAATTTTAGGAAGTTTTGCATTATCAACTCTTTCCGGCAATTCTAATAATTCATATTTCCCATTTTTTGCATTGTACATACTTTCAATCGATGGAGTTGCCGAGCCCAATAAAACCGGCGCATCAACAATCATACTTCTTATTATTGCTGCATCTCTTCCGTAATATTTTGGAATTAAATCATACTGTTTATAACTTTGATCATGTTCTTCATCGACAATAATTAATCCAATATTTTCCAATGGAGCAAATACTGCCGATCTTGCACCAATTACAATTTTGTATTTCCCTTTAATAATTCCGCGCCATGAATCATATCTTTCTCCAAGCGACATTCTGCTGTGCATAACGGTAATTGAATTTCCAAAATTATTATAGAAACGCGATGTAATTTGCGGAGTAAGTGAAATTTCCGGAACAAGAATTAAAATTGTTTTTCCTTTATTGAACGCAATCTTTGTAAGTTCTATGTAGACTTGCGTTTTACCGCTTCCCGTTATTCCATGAAGCAAATAAGTTTTAAATTTTTCAACCTCAATTTCTTTAGAAACTGTTGATATAATTTTTTTTTGATTTTCGGTTAATTCAAAATTTGGTTTTTCTTCACTATAATTTTCCGAATAAACTCTTTCAATTTCCTTATCGAAAATTTTTATAATTCCCTTTTTCTCCAATGAATTTATTGATGATTGATTTGAATTTGTTTTCTTCAATAATCCACTTTGCTGAATTTCTTTTTCTTTACTGTTTAGCAATTCAAGAAGAATAACAATTTGTTTTGCGGATTTTTTTTCAATCTCCGGAATTAAACCATAAACTTCATCTATACTTTTTTGAAGTGCAACAAATTTGACTTTTTTGATTTTTATTTTTGAGCCTTCAATTTCATCTAAAATTGTAATTGCGCCGTTTTTCTCTAAAGTTTTAAGAAGTGAATAAATGTTTTTTTTCTGAACTAATTTTTGAAGATATCCAATTTTGTACGATTCTTTTTCGGAAAGTAATTGAAGTAATTTTGCTTTTGTACTTTTTGAATTTTTTTCTTTATTCAAAAGTTCGGTACAATATTCCGTATCGGAAATAATTGTTTTTTTTGATTCAACTTCTAATCCGTAGGGAACTGAATTTTTTAATGCTTCTCCGAGCGAACACAAATAATACTCGGAAATCCACTCATAAAATTTCAAAGAATTTTCACTGAAGATTGGTTGATTATCTAAAACATCTTTTATTGGTTTTATTTTTTCTTTAACATCGGAAGTTTCTTTAATTTTAATTACAAAACCGGTTAAAGTCCTTTTCCCAAAAGACGCAACAATTCTTACTCCAATTTGAATATTTTCTTCAAATTCTTCCGGAATAGAATAAGTAAATGAATTTCTGAATGGCAATGGAAATACAACTTCTGCAAACATTTTTATTCGACGGCTTTTTCTAATAATGTTAAACTTTTATCTTTTGTATCCAATCGGGCTTTAACTCCAAACGGAAGTGTAAATTTATTTTCTATGTGACCAAATGACAAACCATAAATTACCGGAATTTTTAGATCACCTAAAACATCCTTAAAAACTTGCTGAAGTGTTAACGAATTTTCAAATTCGGGATCTTCTTTTTTTACATCACAATTTTTAAAAACGCCCAAAGCAATTCCGGCACAATTTTCAAATTTACCGCTTTGTTTTAGTTGAGTTAACATTCTATCAATTCTGTAAGGTTCTTCGCCGACTTCCTCCAAAAAAATAATTTTCCCTTTTGAATCAATATTATATTCGGTTCCAATCATTGAAACCACAATTGATAAATTTCCGCCGACTAATTCACCTTCTGCAATTCCATCATTTATAATTTCAATTTGATTTTCATCCAAATACGAATTTTTCATTTTATAATTTTCTTTCGGTTCAAGTAAAATATTTTGCAAATGATTCAAAGAATAATCGTTAAATGTAGAAGTTCCGACGGGTCCGTGAAAACAAATTAAACCGGTTTTTTCATAAATTGCGTAAAGCAAAGAAGTAATATCGCTGTAACCAATAATTATTTTGGGATTTTCTTTTATCATATCATAATTTATAAATGGAAGCATTCTTGCGCAACCGTAACCGCCGCGAACTGCAATAATTGCATCAATTTCTTTATCAGCAATCATTTTATTAAAATCATCAGCACGCGCTGAATCATTTCCGGCTAAATATCCATATTTTTCTTTAATTGTTGGATTATATTTTACAACAAAACCCAATTTTTCAAGATTATAAATTGCTTCACTTAACTGACTATCATTTATATAACTTGCGGGAGAAATTAAGCCAATTGTATCGCCAAATTTTAGTCGTTTTGCTTTAAACTTTTCTGCAAAATTATTTTCTGATGACGAAATATCCGAAGTTTTGCATCCGCTAAAAAGAAGTAATGTTAGAAAAAATGCCGTTAATATTTTAAGTGAAATTTTCATAAAATAAAACCTTGAATTTAACTTTTGTCAAAACTAAGTTACATAATAAATTTTTCAAAAATAATGGGAATGTAAAAATGAAGAAAATTATTGTATTAGTTTTGACTTTTGTTTTTTCTACTTTAACAATTAACGCCGATGATGCAAAAAAATATGGAAACGAAATATCTTTAAAAGATATAACTCTGATTTCAAAAATTATGGAAAATCCGGAAAGTTTCGTGGGCAAAAAAGTTTTAGTTGAAGGAAATGTTGTTGCAGTTTGCGAAAAAAGAGGATGTTGGATAAATTTAAGCAGCGATAAAGAATTTGAAACAATGCGAATAAAAGTTAATGACGGCGAAATTGTTTTTCCGATGGAAGCAAAAGGGAAAAAAGCTTTAGTTGAAGGTGAAGTTTATTCAATAGTTGTTGAAGGAGAAGGTTGCGGCGGTGATTGCGCAGATGAGAAAAAAGAAGATAAAAATCATAAATGCGAGCATGAAAAAACAACTAAAAAGGTTTATCAAATTAAAGGATTGGGCGCCGTAATTAAGTAATTTCCCGTAAGGTAAATTTTCTTAAATGCAATTTTTAAGTCCAAATTAAAGATTGCATTTTTTTATCTATAAATAGAATCTTGTATCTTATTTGATTTTTAACAAATTTTTTAAATTATGATTTTATTTAATTTTATTACAGATACGATATCTCTTTTATAAAATAAAAGTTAAACTATTTTAATTAAATAAATTATGAAAAAATATTAATATTTCCCTTGATAAGATTGCATTATTTTATTATTATACATCAGAATTAAATATTCTTTCTATTGTTGATTCCGTTCTTGCTCTTTTTATATAAAGAATAAAAAGGAGGAAACGTGAAAAAGAGACTTCAAAAACACACATCTTTAAACGGATTGTTAGAAATTAATGCCGATGGTGTTCAAAAAGCAGATTTAGGAAAATATCAAGAAGCACTCCAATATTTTAACAAAGCAATTGAAATTGATCCAAGCAATTTCATATCCTATTTTAATCGGGCAAGCATAAAAATGCATTTTGGCGATATTGAAGGAGCTAAAATTGATTTTCATAAATCTGAAAATCTTGCTTCAGAGAAAGTGAATTATAGTTTAGTATAATTCAAATTTCATAAATAATTTTAAAAAATTAGATTGATTTTAACATTAATATGTTATAAGAAATTTTGCGTTATTTTGTAATTAAATTCAAACATAACAGAAATAATATTAAAATTTTCACTTCTATTTATTTATCTTTTGCCTCAATTATTTACAGATTATTTCCATCCAATTTATGAAAGTAAGAAAATTAGTAAGAAGTTTACACAGAGATGTTGGATATATTGCTTTTGGTTTAATAATAATTTATTCAATTTCCGGAATTGCGGTAAATCATGTTAATGATTGGAATCCGAATTACAGTATTTCAAAAGATACACTTGTAATTTCATCAAGCATAGATTCTACAATTACGACTGAAGAATTAACTCAAAATTTATCCAAATATTTCTCAATAAAAGACAGCATAAAAAGTTCATTTCGTTCAAGTCCTAACACGATAGATATTTTCTATCAAAACAAAACACTTTCGGCAAATTTAAAATCAAAAATAGCAATATTAGAAAAAGTTGAAAGCAGAACATTAATTCGTGAGACAAATTTTCTACATTTAAATCATCCTAAAAAATTATGGACGTGGATTTCAGATCTTTTTGCGGTTTCATTAATTTTTCTTGCAATTACCGGTTTGGTAATGATAAAAGGAAAATTAGGATTTTCCGGCAGAGGAAAATGGTTTGCGCTTTTGGGAATTGCAATTCCAATTTTATTTTTGATTTTATACTTCTAAATTTTTATATGAAACTTTAATTGAAATTTACCGTCCAATTATTAACCTATCAATAAAAATAAATTATTATTAACTTTAACTAATCATAGTAATCAAAAAAGAGGATATATGAAGAAACAAAATTTAATTATTGTTTTCTTATTGCTTTTTGCAGCAGTAATTTCTGCACAAAAAGTTGAGGATATTGATATCAAATATGAAAAATTTGTGTTGGATAATGGTCTTACACTTATTGTTCATGAAGATCATAAAGCTCCAATTGTTGCTGTAAATGTTTGGTATCATGTTGGATCAAAAAATGAGAAACAAAGTAAAACCGGTTTCGCACATTTGTTTGAACATTTAATGTTCAATGGAAGTGAAAATTTTGATGATGATTATTTTCAAGCTTTAGAAAGAGTTGGTGCAACAGATTTAAATGGGACAACAAACGAAGACCGCACAAATTATTTTCAAAACGTTCCTACTTCTGCAGTTGATTTAGCCCTTTGGATGGAATCTGATAGAATGGGACATTTAATCGGTGCAATAACTCAAGCAAAACTTGATGAACAGCGCGGAGTTGTGCAGAATGAAAAACGTCAAGGCGAAAATCAGCCTTATGCAGTTGCTTATGAAATGATTCAGCATAATACTTATCCAAAAGGTCATCCATATTCTTGGACAGTTATTGGATCGATGGAAGATTTGGATGCCGCAAGTTTGGAAGATGTACATGAATGGTTTAAAACATATTACGGCGCAGCAAATGCAGTTTTAGTAGTTGCCGGTGATATTACAGCTGCTGATGCAAAAGCAAAAGTTGAAAAATATTTTGGTGATATTCCATCGGGACCTCCAATTAAAAAACACGAAGCTTGGATTGCTAAAATGGAAGGAACAAAACGACAAACTGCACAAGACAGAGTTCCACAAGCTAGAATTTATAAAACTTGGAATATTCCCGAATGGAAAAATAAAGAACTTGTTTATTTGGATTTGGTTAGCGATGTTCTTGCTTCCGGCAAAGTTTCAAGATTATATAAAAGATTAGTTTATGATGATCAAATTGCAACAAATGTTGCTGCGTATTTTGATGGAAAAGAAATTGGCAGTCAATTTCAAATTGAGGCAACAGCAAAACCCGGAGTTGAATTATCACTTATCGAAAATGCAATAAATGAAGAACTTGCAAAATTTTTAGCTGAAGGTCCAACTCTAAAAGAATTGGAAAGAGTAAAAACTCAGCATTTCGCAAATTTTGTAAGAGGAATTGAAAGAATTGGCGGATTTGGGGGAAAATCAGATATACTTGCACAAAGTCAAGTTTTTGGCGGTTCACCGGATTTTTACAAAGAAAAACTAAAATTAGCATCGTCTGCAACTATAAAAGATTTGCAAAATTCTGCAGTAAAATGGCTTTCAGATGGAGTAAATATTGTTGAAATTCATCCTTTCCCACAATATTCAGAATCTAAAATTGGCGCTGATAGATCAAAATTACCGGAAACCGGAACTCCACCGGCAGCAAAATTTCCGGAAATTCAAAAGACAACGCTTTCAAATGGTTTAAATATTATGTTAGCTCAAAGTGATGCAATTCCGGTTGTAAATTTTAGAATGATTGTTGATGCTGGTTATGCATCTGATCAATTTGGATTACCCGGAACAGCTTCACTTGCATTATCAATGATGCAAGAAGGAACAAAATCAAAATCCTCTTTACAAATTAGTGAAGAATTGGCAATGCTTGGAGCCAATCTTAATACATTTTCAAATTTGGATATTTCAACAATCTCATTATCATCATTAAAATCCAATTTGGATAAATCATTAAATTTATTTGCCGATGTTTTATTAAATCCTTCTTTCCCGGAAAATGAACTTGATAGATTAAAGAAAGAAACATTTTCGAGAATTCAGAGAGAAAAAGCAACACCAATCCAAATGGCATTAAGAGTTTTTCCGCAATATATTTATGGAAAAGACCATGCTTACGGTTTGCCTTTTACCGGTTCCGGTTATGAAGAAACAGTTGCAAAAATTACAAAAGCTGATTTAGAAAAATTCCATAAAACTTGGATAAGGCCAAATAATTCAACTTTGGTTGTTGTTGGTGATATTACGATGGATGAAGTAAAAAATAAATTGGAAGATCTTTTTGATAATTGGGAAAAAGCTGAAGTCCCCAAGAAAAATATTTCTCAAGTTGGACTAAAAGAAAAATCAACAATATATTTAATGGATCGACCAGGATCGCAGCAATCAATTATTTTAGCCGGACATGCGGCTCCACCAAAATCTGATAAAGATAATATTGCTTTGGAAGCAATGAACACAATTCTTGGCGGATCTTTTACTTCAAGAATTAATATGAATTTACGCGAAGATAAACATTGGTCATATGGCTCACAAAGTATTTTGTTGGGAGCAAAAGGTCAGCGTCCGTTTGTAGTTTTTGCGTTAGTTCAATCTGATAAAACAAAAGAATCTGTTGATGAAGTTAAAAAAGAGTTAACTGGAATTTTAGGCACAAAACCAGCAACAGAAGATGAGTTAAATAAAATTAAACTTAATGAGATTCTGAGTTTGCCCGGAAGTTGGGAAACCGGAGGTGCAATTGCAGGTTCATTAAGTGAAATGGTACAATATGGTTATCCGGAAGATTATTATTCAACTTATGCAGATAAAATGAATGCGCTAAATCTTAATGATATTAACAAAGCAGCAGAAAAAGTTATAAATCCGGAAAAGATTGATTGGGTTGTTGTTGGCGATAAAGCGCAAGTTGAAGAAGGTTTAAAACAATTAGGGATGGAAATAAAACTAATTGATACTGATGGAAATGTAATTGAACAAGATTTGAAAAAACCGGAAAAAACTGAAACATCTAAAATTAATAATTAGTTATTTATCGTAGAGACGCATAGCAATGCGTCTCTACTAGTTTTGATTAATTAATTATCTGAATGAATAATTTTATTCTACATTACTTTCCAAGAAATTGTAATTGGTTCTGTCTGCAATCCATTAAAAACAATTTTATAATTTTCATTAAGATCTTTTGAATTAAAAATTGGTTTACCATTTTCTGTAAACGGAGAAAATGTTATAATTGCGTTTAGGTACCCATCAAGTTGGAAATAATCTTCTACAAATAAACCGGAAACATTCATCACTCTGCTAAATTCTCCATTCATATTTTCAAGAAAAAAATATGAATATCCGTCTTCTAAAAAAATTGGTTCGTAAGGAGAACTTATATTTTCAAAATACATTTTAAACGAATATCCTTTTAAAGAATCTGAACCAGTCTCAACAATTTTATTCAATTTTTCATCGTATGTAAAATTTGTGAATTCAATTAAATAACTTTTCAAAATTTTATAATAATCATTTTCTGAAAGTCTTTTTTCGATTACTTCTTTTTTCGCAATCGCTTTTATGCTTAATGTATTTAATAACGTTGACTTAATTTTTACTTTTGGGTTTACATACCCAACAGTTAATAGCTGATTTGATATATTGCCGGAAGTATAAAAATTTATAATCTCATTACATTCATCAAGTGTCCAAACTTCAACATTTTTTTTTAATATTTTCGAAATGGTGTCTTTTGTAACATAGTTTGATGTAGCACATGATGTAAATAAAAGAATTAAAATAAATGAAATGATTATTTTTTTCATATTAAAAATCTATTTTAATGAAATTTAGTTAAAGTATAGTACTTACATCAAGGCAAAATATTGGTGGTTTTTCCAAATAGAAATGTTAAGGGAATATGCAACCTTTTTGCCCAATCACTTTCTGTATGTTTGGCGCCATCGTCCAAATAAGATTTAAAGTTTTGAGAATCATTAAAATTATTTTCTGATAAATATTCGGACATCTTAAAATAATCTACAACTAATTCTTTTTCTTCACTCCCACAATCAATATATAATTTTGATTTATCATTAAAATTCGGTGAAATATTTTTTACCATATTAAATACTTCACCATCATTTATCCAAAATGAATTTGATAAACATGCAGCTTTGCCGAATATTTTTGGAAAATTCCAAAATAATTGAAAAGAAATTACTCCGCCTAATGAAGAACCCATAATTGCAGTTTTAGATGAAAGCGGAATTGTACGATAATTTTCATCGACAAATAATTTTAGTTCTTTGATCAAGAAACTTGCGTATTTTTTCCCTTTTTCAGTAAAGTAATTATATTCATCCAATCTATCTTTGTGATTATAAATTCCAACAACAATTATTTCTTCGATTAATCGATGTTGAAAAAGTTTTGTTAAAACTTCATCAACTTTCCAATCATAACCAATGTAAGAAGTGTTTGGATCAAATAAATTTTGTCCGTCTTGCATGTATAAAACCGGATAACGTTTTAGAGATGAATTATAAGAAGGAGGAAGCCAAATAATGATATCTCGTTCATTCTTTAAATTCACACTGTAGAATTCATGAATGTATTCAATATCCCCAATAATTTCACCTGAATTTAATAAATATGAATTGAGATTTTCTGACATTATAGTTTGAAGATTAGTTTTTCCAATTTGTTTTAAAGATAATAACTCAATTCAAAATAAATAATTTTTGAAAAATAATTTACTCTATTTCTTCAATTATTTTTTTATAAATCACACCTCTTTCTTTTAATCCTTTAAGCATAAAATCAACGCATTTATGGTTTTGACCAATAAATTCGGGTGGAAAAACGCCTTTTTTATTAAATAAACCTTTTGATAACATTCTAACAGCAGTAGTTGCGGTATAACCGGTAGTTCTTGCCATAGAATGCACATTTGTTTTCTCATTATATCTATCAAACAAATTAAAAGTATATCTAAGATTTTTATTTTCTTTTTTGCCTTCAACAATTACTTTCATTAGTGTAAATTCTGAATCTCCATTTTTTAGTTCCCACATTGGAAACAAAAGCTTCGAGGTAAAATCAATTGGCTTTATTTTCATTCCTTTTATTTCGATTTCGTCATAACTAAAAAATCCGGCTTCGCGAAACATTTTCATTTTTTCAATATGTCCGGGATATCTCAGAGTTTTTTCTTTCATATTTGGAACTTTTAGTGTGAAAGCCAATGATCTTAATCCATCGCTATTAAATGCTTCAAGTGTTCCAACTTCAGGAAAATTTAATAATTCCGGATCTGATAGTGCTGGTCGAGTTACTAAATTTCCATTCTCTACATATCTTGCCGGGCGAGTATATTCTTCAATTACATCAATTGGTGAAAATCCGGCTTTATATTCAAAAGGATATTCTCTAATTGTGGGTAATCCGCCGACATAAATTAATATTGTTTTTGTTTCGTCAAGAAATGAGTGAACATAACCGGCAAGTAAATTACTCATTCCCGGCGCAACGCCGCAATCAACTATTGCAGTAACATTATTTTTTTTTGCTAATTCATCAAGCTCAGATGTATCTTCCGGTGAAAATGCAATATCAACAACATTTTTTCCGGATTTAATAATTTCTTTTAAAGTTTGAAATCCCATAAAACCCGGGACTGCATTTATTATGATATCTACATTATTAAAAATACTTTTTAATTTAGTTTTGTTCGATAAATCAATTAAATTTTTCTCAATTGAAAACTCGTCTGAAATTTTATCAAGATTTTTTTTACTAATATCGGCAATTTCAACGTTGAAATTCTTATCCTTTGCAAGATCAATTGCCATCGGTCTTCCGACTAATCC
>JBGSKB010000574.1:0-1947 GCA_041741395.1 Melioribacteraceae bacterium | reverse complement strand
GTTGTTGCCGGATATGGCGATGTTGGAAAAGGTTCAGCGCAATCTTTAAGAAGTGCCGGTGTAAGAGTAATAGTTTCTGAAATCGATCCAATTTGTGCACTTCAAGCTGCAATGGAAGGTTATGAAGTAAAAAAATTCTTAAAAGCCGTTCCCGAAGCAGATATTGTTGTTACTGCAACCGGAAATAGAGATATTGTAAAAGCAGAAGCATTTAAACTGATGAAAGATAAAGCCGTTGTTTGCAACATTGGTCATTTTGATAATGAAATTGATATGCGATGGTTAAATCAAAATTATGGACACACAAAAGATACTGTTAAACCTCAAGTTGATATATATAATTTAGATGGGAAAGAAATTATTTTACTTGCTGAAGGTAGATTAGTTAATTTAGGATGCGCAACCGGACATCCGTCTTTTGTGATGAGTAATTCTTTTACAAATCAGACTTTGGCACAAATTGAACTTTGGAGTAATTCTGATAAATATGAAAACAAAGTTTATATGCTTCCCAAACATTTAGATGAAGAAGTTGCAAAACTTCATTTAGAAAAAGTTGGTGCTGAATTAGATACTTTAACAGATGATCAAGCAAAATATATTGGAGTTACAGTTCAAGGTCCATTCAAACCAGATTATTATAGATATTAAAAAAAATACCTCTTAAAAACATCCCATGTTTTTAAAACATGGGATGTTTTCTTCTTGCAAAAATTTACTCCCACAGTTCAACTTGATGCAGAACACATCAGTCCAAAATTTATCCACCTAATTAGTATCAAAAATAAACATTTATTAAAATTGCTGGCGGGGGAATTTGTGGAATCTAAAAATACTTCTTACTTCATTTTGTTTTTGATTTTAATTGCGGTTACTTTCCTTGCCTTTGCAAGTTATGAAACTGGTTATAAAAAATCCAAAAACAGTCTTGGTTCTTTACTGATGACTATGAGAATGGATAGTAATTTTGTTACAACCGGACTTTATGAAGAATTACCGGATAATATTAGAAAAACGGTTTTGTTTTATTCTCAAGATGCACCAACAATTGTAAAAGATGTCAAACTTTTTGCTGAAGTAAAATATATTACAGTTGGTAATGAAGTGATTAATGTTGAAAATGGTACAATTTGGAACTTAATCAAAAATGAAAAAGTTTTTAAAAGAAGATTCAAAGAAAAAGATGAAAACAATAAGAAACAAACAAAAGAAGAAAAAATTCCTAATAGTCAGTTAGTGTTAAAATAAATATTTCTTTAGAGGAAAATAAAATGAATAATACAGTTTTAAATGGTATAAATAAAAACAATATAATTTTAGGCGCTGATTTTTTTACATCACAAAAGAGAAATTTGTTTAAAAGTATTTTTGATGTAAAATCTCAGAACACAATAATTTTGGTAAATCTTGATCGCGCAACAGCAAATGAATCACGCGAATTAGCTGAATATATTGAGAAAACAATTGATGAAGGAAAGTCACAAATTATAATTGATTTAGAAAATGTGTACTTCATGGATTCTGTATTTTTTGGAACTCTTATAAAGTATCTAAAAAAAGTTTCTAAAATAAATGGTTATATAAAACTTATTGTTGATTTCAAAAGTAAACCGGAATTATTATCATTATCAACATTTGAAGGAATATTTAAAATTTATCCAAATCTCTTTGAAGCATTAAACAGTAAGATAAGTTAAAGTCTCTTTTTCGGATCGGGCAAAGCCAAAAATGTTCTCTCCTAAAGATCATTTTGTCCGATCCTCGATTTTCTTCCATTTCAAAAATCCAAAACATCAAATCATTTGTTCTATTTTCTTATTAATGATATATTGCATTCACAATTCTACAATTTTGTACTTTTTATACACAAAATTTTAACTTTGGATCGAAGTTATGTTAGAAAGAGAAATTCAAAATTTAATAAGCGTTAACACAAATAAGATTAAA
>JBGSKB010000573.1:0-2656 GCA_041741395.1 Melioribacteraceae bacterium | reverse complement strand
ATAGCTTCTTTGATTTTACTATTCTTCTTCAGATAGAAGTCATTTATTATTTTAACTTCCTCCTCTGCTATCTTAAAATTCCTGCTGATTTGAGATTCTAAACATGAAATCTTTTTAATTAGTAAATCGAAATATGCTTCTGACTTCTGCTCCTCTTTAATTTCTACTTCTGCCAATAACTCATCCATAAAATTAACTTCCTGTTCCACTACTTACCTCCTTGAATATTATTGTTATTTACTTTGTTATTTAAATACTGCTCAACTGCTTCATTGATTAAAACAGTCATTGGTCTATTCTCAACCTGTTTGAGTTGATAAAGTTTTCTGATTAGCTCCTCTGATAGAGCCGGTGTGTACATTCGGATGCCTCCTTTTGTTAAGTGATTGTTAATAAGGTATTGATTAGGGTTGGTTTAAAATGAAAAAGCCTTCTCGAGATAGACTTGAATTTTAAATATTTTTTTTTAAGAAAGAAAATTTTTTAACGGTTGGCAGTATGAAAAGTTGCGATTGCGGGCGATTTCCTATCAAGTTGCACAAGAGTTGAAGCACGTTACAACCCTTGAATAACCTACTGTCTCGGCAATTATTTATACCGCGTGTTGGCAACCGTTATATTATTTCAATTCGAATTTTATCTGTCAGTTTTCCAATATGCTTGATGAATTCTTTAATGTTAGAAGTATTCCATTGAGAACAAGTCGAAATAGTACAATCTGTTAAATTAATTAATTCATTCGGTTTTATGTGATGTCTTGTTCTATTACTCCTTATAAAGATTTTTTCAGCTTCTTCTTTCTGAGTAAATACACCAAACGAACCTTGAATCCTTTTGGGAAAATCATGTTCTAACTCAGCAAAAGTAATTTCTGGTTTTAAAGACACGTATTCTTTTATTACAGCATTCACTAGTCTTCCTTTGTTGTAAATAGTCCCGTTAAATTTAAATTTAGAGTAATCCTTTGCAGTACTACTGGTTTTAAAATGCGTGTCTGAAATAACGAAGATTTCGCCATTGTGTGGATTCCTAAATCTATTAAGTAGTATTAACGCAATTGGAATCTGTCCGTTATATTTATAACCATTTTGAATTTTATCAATTAAACTTCTCTCAGCACTATTTCCCACTAGTACTCCAACCCATTTAGGTTCTGCATCACCATCTTCATTATTCCAAAACTCAGGGAATTTTTCAATCATCTGAAATCTTTCTGAAAGATAATCTTCAAGTTGTAATAGATGATGTTCTTGGAGTTCCTCTAGTTTAAGTTCAACTATTCCTAAATATTCAGAACCATATTTTGCTAAGATGTCAATTCTTCCATTTTTTGAATGAGATTTTCTTCCTTCTTTTAATGCGATTTCAGCATCAATAATTTCAACGTCATTAAATTCATAATTATCTAGTTTCAATATGGTTTGATTTTCGATTAAATAAGCTTCCATTGCTAATTCTTTCAAAAATCTAAATTCCTCTAGTGTTAGGTTATTTGCTGATATTTGTTTGAATATTTTATGTGTCATTGAATTTTTCTCTTTAAATGGTTGCCAACTTATTATTTTCCGCAATATAGCAAAATTAAAATTACTTGATTAAATTTATTGGGTTTAACCACTTGTTTCCAGAGTACTTTGCGAATAAATAATGTAAATATTAGTCCGTTGCGGGAAGTCCACTTTTACTGAAAATAATTAGACTATTTATACAGTCTTGTAAACTTACTTTACGACTATAAATTAAACGTAAAAATATTATTCGATATTTCAAAGAATAGTGAAAATTATACATTATAAAATATTTAATTGTATAAGGAAGAATTAAATGCGCCAACAAATTTCCTCCAATCAACAGAGCTTAACAACCATTTACGTTAATAAATTTTTGTCCATTGTTCTTTAGAAAGTTTAATTAAGAAAAGTTATTATTACTTGATTTTAACTTTAACTTAATTCAATAAGTTAGAATGAGTTACAAAATATTATAATTTGGTGGGATGCTGATTTATTATTCGACTAGTTTCAATATTTCGTCTGGAAAATTCAAATAATGGTCAAAAGGCATTAATATCTCTATTTTACTCTTTAAATGTAATAATTCATTCATGGTTTCATTTTCTCTAATTATTGACGAATAGTGCATATGCTGTATTGTATTCATTCCATTTTTTTCATAACTAGATTTGATGACCAAGTTTTCATTTATTTTCTCAATAATGGAACCTATTGTTGATTCATTAAATGTTTTTCTAATCTCGTTATATTTTTCAGTCAAGGATATTAATCTTTTTTTACTTGATTCTATTCCTTTCTTAAAATACCATGATTGTTTTTCAAGATTATCAATTTTTTGCTTTAATACTAAATATTCAAATATAATACTTACAAGATTTGATTCGTCTTTATTTTTTATAAGTAAATTCTCAAGTCTTTTGAAATTTAGTGACATTGTTCCGAGCTTTCAAATTTATTAAATACAAATATATTAGCATTAGTTATCAATTTACGGAATAAATTTTTCTAAAAAATATGACTGCTTTTTGAAAAGCAATAAATTTAAAAATTTATTTATTATCTCCAATCCATTTTAAGGATATCCAATATCTATTGACTTTGGAATTTTGATTGCCATATTTACGTTTTTCTATTCCATAATA
>JBGSKB010000572.1:0-2671 GCA_041741395.1 Melioribacteraceae bacterium | reverse complement strand
TTATTTAGAGGTAACATAAATTAAAATTTAATTTGATAAAAAGTTCCGATTTACTTAAATTCAATTTCGGATATTTAACTCCTTATAAATTTTGATAAATTTACATTAATTAAATTTTTCTTAACGAGGTAAGCATGATTTACACAAAAACCGGTGAATATGCTATTAGAGCAATTCTGTTCCTTGCACGACAATCAAGCGATATTTTGGTAATGTCTTCCGATATTGCAAAAAAAGAGGATATCCCTTCTCATTATTTAGCAAAAATTTTACAAAGAATGGCAAAATACGGTTATGTTGATTCTTACAAAGGACGCGGCGGCGGTTTTAAAATTACCAAATTGGCTTTAGACAGTTCTATTTTAGAAATTGTGGAAAGAATTGAAGGACCAGTTATAACTTTAAAATGCGTAACCGGTTTAAAAGAATGTTCAGACGAACATCCTTGTCCTTTGCATGACGAATGGAGCAAATTAAGAGATAATATTCATTACTTAATTTCAAGTAAATCTGTTCGTCAAGTTGCTGAAGAATATACAGAAACGTTAAAAAGAAAAGTATAAATTTATTTTTCACCAATTTTGATGGCTAATCCCAAACCATCACCAATTGGTAAAATTGATGATTTTAATCCCGGGAAATTCAAAAAATATTTGTTGAATTTTCTAATTATTTCTGTGCTGGTTTTTAATTTTTCCGGGATTTCTTTTGAAGCCGTAAATCCTTTCCAAAGCAAATTATCAATTAAAATTATTCCACCAACTTTCAATTTTTCAATCGAAATATCTAATAACTTTTCATAATCTTCTTTATCAGAATCAAGAAAAACAAAATCATAAATTTTGTTTATTTGCGGAATTACTTCTAACGCATTTCCTTCAATTAAATGAATTTTTTCTGATGAACTGGATTTAGAAATAAATTCTTTTGCGAGTTTGATATTATCTTTACTTAACTCAATAGTATCAATTTTTGAATAATTTGGAAGTATTTTTGAAACTCTTATTGTAGAGTACGCTATTGCTGTACCAATTTCTAAAAAGAGTTTTGGTTGGTAAATTTGGATTAAAATTTCAAGAAAGTTTGCAGAGATTTTTTCTAATATTGGAATTTTATTTTCATATGCAAATTTTTCCATTTCTTCAATCAATGAATCAACATTATTTAGAGTTTTTTCAAGATAAAGAGTTTGCTCTGGAAATAAAATGTTTGACATAATTATTTTAAAAGCATCATTTTCTTTGTTTCGGAAAAATCAGATGTTCGAAGTGAATAGAAATAAATACCGGATGCCAAATTTCTGGAATCAAAATAAACCGAGTAATTTCCTTTTGATTTATTTTCATTTATCAAAGTTGTAACTTCTCTACCCAAAACATCATAAATTTTTAACTGAACATTTGCTAATCTTTCATTTGGTATAGAATAATTTATAATTGTTCCGTGATTAAATGGATTTGGATAATTCTGTGAAAGTTTAAAAGTTTGAGGAATTTCTTCAATAGTGTCGTTAATTAAATCTTCAATGTATAATTCGTAAAATCCTTCTTTGGGATCTCTAATTTCATTATTCAGCAAATCTTTATAAGTAAAATAAACTTTATTGTTTTCTGTCGTAATTCCATTTGGCAATTCAAGTTGATAATAAATTCCATTTTTCTGATTTACTGCAAATTTATTTCCGCTTTCGGTAATCATTTCTACAGAATTAGTTTGGATACTTATTGAATCCGAAATAATTTTATTTATAAAATAATTATTATTCGTAAATTCCAAATTTGGATAACTAATTGCTTTTAATGAAGAAACTAATCCATACCCAATACTTGTATTTGGACTTTCTTGATTATCACCGCTTTTTATCAAAATATTTCTAATTTGTTTATTTGATAAATACGGATAAGCTGATAATAATTGTCCTGCAATTCCCGCAACAATTGGAGCAGAATAAGATGTTCCGCTTCCAGAAGAATATGAACTTTCATTTCCGGCATTTGCGTTAAAAACTGAAACTCCTTGAGCAACAACTTCCGGTTTAATTCTTCCATCAAAAGTTGGACCTCTTGAACTAAAAGATGCAATAACATTTGAACTTGAAACTGCACCAATTGTTAAAGTATTAAATCCATCTCCAGGAGCAGTAATATAATACCAAAAAGTTGAATCGTTGCCAGTACTATTTCCTTCATTTCCGGCAGATGTAATTACTGTAATTCCTTTTTCAAAAGCTAATTCTGCGGCTTTTGTTACAATTGTTGTTTTTCCATCCATATCAGTATAAGTATATGAAAAATCTGTTTTATCAAATTCACTGTAGCCTAAAGATGAAGTTGTAATATCAACTCCGATAGAATCCATCCATTCCAATGCGGCAGCGTAATTATCTTCTTCTAAATGTGTTTCAGAAGGAATATATTCTGTTTTTGCTAAAATAAAAGATGCGTTGAATGCCGGACCAACAATTTTCCCTTCTTCAAATCCGCCTAAAATTGAAAATACACTTGTTCCATGATTATGTTGAGCGGAAACATCTTCGTTAGCTTCATTGGCAGTTAAACTATCACTAAAAACAAAATCGTGTTCAGCAATTACATTTTTATTTTTTAACGAATTTACAGTTTCCCAATCAAATCCGGAGTCAAGAATTCCTATAATTACACCTTCACCGGAA
>JBGSKB010000571.1:0-2759 GCA_041741395.1 Melioribacteraceae bacterium | reverse complement strand
AAATTGGAATTGTTAGAATTGAAAATGGGAAAATTACGGATAGTTATCATTCACTTATAAATCCCGAGCAATTTCTTCCGCCATTTATTACTTCTTTAACGGGAATTACAAATGAAGATTTAGTTGATGCTCCGATTTTTAATTCGATATCGCAAGATGTAAAAGATTTTATTGATGGAACAATATTAGTCGGGCACAATTTGCCTTTTGATTTTGCATTTCTTAAATCTGAATTTGAATTTGCCGATATTCAACTTCCAAAATTAGATCAAATTTGTACTTTAAAAATTTCCCGGAAAATTTTCCCGGAACTAAAAAGTAAATCTTTGGGAAGTATGATTAATCATTTTAAAATTGTTCACAAAGATGTTCATAGAGCATTGGGCGATGCAACTGCAACGGCTAAACTTTTTCTTAAACTTCTGGAAAAATTAAAAGAAGATTATAATTACGAAAATATTTCTGATCTTATTGATTTCCAAACTACTCAGCAAATTTCAAAAAGTTTTAGATTAGTTAAGAAAAAGTTAGTCGGAGATTTAGCAAGTTTGCCGGATTCTCCCGGAGTTTATTTTTTCAAAGATATAAATGAAAAAATTATTTATATCGGAAAAGCAAAATCTCTAAAGAATCGTGTTAAAAATTATTTTTCAAGTTCGGCTGCAAGAAAGGCAAGAAAAATTGCTCGAAAAGCAAATCGACTTGGATTTCAAAAAACAAATTCCGAATTAAGCGCATTGGTTTTAGAAGCTGAATTAATTAAACTTCACAAACCACCATTAAATTCTTTGTTAAAAAAATATTCCCAAAATTATTTTATAAAAGCAAATCTAAATCATCAAGTGCCGGATATAAAAGTTGAGACAGATTTTGATTTTGACGGGAATGATTATTTTGGTCCATATTCAAATCGGGTTACAGCAAATTCATTAAAAGAAATTGTCGATAAAACTTTTACACTACGCGAATGTTCAGATAAAGAATTGAACAAGCGAAAAAAATGTTATTTGCTGGATATTAAAAGATGTTCTGCTCCTTGCATTTCTGATGTAACTGATGAAGATTATAAATTAGAATTAGCAAATGTTTACGAATTTTTATCCGGAAAAAATCAAAATGCAGTAAATAGATTGTTAGCAAAAATGAAAGATTTTTCTGAGAAACAGAAATATGAAGAAGCGGCTGAAATTAGAGATACAGTTAATTTAATTTTAAGTCAGCTTACAAGATCATCAATTTTGGCTGAACCAATTAACAAAGTAAACGCAATGATTGAAATTAAAGATTATGAGTTTACGGATTACATTTTATTTTTGGAAGGACGAGTTTATATAAAAGATTATTTTATAAAAGAGCAAGATTTTTTTGAGATGGCTTTGGATGATTTTTTTGAAAATACGTTTCAGCTGTTGAGCGGAATGGAAGATAAAGATCTTGAAAAAATTAAAATTTCTTTAAGCTGGCTTGTGAAAAACAGAAATAAAATTAAAGTTCATTATTTGCAAAATTACAATTCAAAAGAAGATTTATTTAGACAGTTAAAATATTCTTCTTTTAGCAATACTTAAATCTGCATAAAACAAACATTCCATATTTTAAAAATATGGAATGTTTCTAAAGCCACTTAACAATTTTACACTTTGAAAAAAATTAAATTGCAATTTTAACTGGTAAATTTTTTCTTTCAAGAATTTGATTTGCATGTTCACTCATACAAACTAAATTAAAATTACTTGTCATTTTTTCCATAACAATATCAAACAATTCAGCTTTGTAACTACTTGATAAATCCATTCCGGGAAAAAAATTTAATTCCGGAATTAAATCACCGCCAATTAAATCAAGCGGATGTAGTAAAAAACTTGGTTCTGTATTTGTAATTTTGCATAATGAAATTGCAGTTTGTAAATATGAGTTCATCAATCCAACCGAAACTTTTGCTAAATAATGTAAATAACTAAAATGAAACGGAACTTTTAAAATAGGAATTGTACTTACGGGAATTTCTAATAAATGTGAATTGTTGCCCAAATTCCATTTAAAAGGTTTTATAGTTTTAAATCCATCTGAAAATGAACCAAACAAACCTTCGCGGGTTTTTCTTTCTTCCTTTGTTAAATTTGATTGACGAAAATAATATGTTCGCGCAAACGGTCCAATCCATGTTGGCAAAGTTGAAGCATCATATAAATAATTTTTCTCTTTCAGAATTTGAAACAATAACTTGCTCTGGCTAAATCCCGGTCCACGAAAACCGATTGGCAGTGCTCCGGTAATTTTTTCAATTGCAGCTTCTGTTTTATTTAATTCATCTAAAATTTCTTCTCTATTATAAAAATTAAATGATGCTTCATGGTTGTAAGAATGATTTCCAACTTCGTGTCCATATTTAGTAATCTCACTAATTGTACCGGAATTTCTTTCATCATCAACATCTCTTCCAACAATAAAAAAAGTTATTTTTAGATTGTATTTTTTCAACATTTCTAATCCATGCGGAAGAAATCTATCTAAATAAGTTGGATATTTTTCCCATCCAGCATCACCGTGGACTTTCATATAAGCCCATTGATTATCTAAATCTAACGATATACTTGCGTTCATTTTGTTTTCTTATATATTTTTATTCTTTAATTATAATTGGTAACTAATTATTTTATAATATGTTATTAGTTTTATCTAAACTAATAATTTATAATTACTATTACAAAATAATAAAAAAGTCCGCTTCAAAATTGTGTGCGGGCTCAAATAATTAT
>JBGSKB010000570.1:0-6105 GCA_041741395.1 Melioribacteraceae bacterium | reverse complement strand
GAATAACATGAATGTTGATTTCCACCGGAATCACAATGTCCGCCTCCGCAGCAGCCGGCATTTTCTCTTTTTTTATATTTGCTGAATTGCAATCCAAGTGCAAAAATTAAAATTGCTAAACTAAAAAATCCTACCATCACTAAAATTTGATACATTATTAATTTTCCTTTCTAATAAATTCCTCGAACTGAGGAGTCATTTTTTCAATAAACTCATTATTTTCTCTTACAATCATAAAAACCGTAAGTTTCATTTTCATTGCAAAATTGTATCCGGCTTCTGGACCTAAAACATCAATTGCAGTTGCATAGGCATCAGCATTTTCACAATCCTTATAAACTACGGTTACGCTTGCTAATTTATGCGTAATTGGTTTTCCAGTTTTAGGATCAATGGTGTGCGAAAATCTAATACCATTTTCTTCAAAATAATTAAAATAATCTCCGGAAGTTGCAACTGCATAATTAGAAATTTCTAAAACTTTCTGTAAACCATTTGTTGCCGGAGCAGAAATTCCAATTTTCCAATTTTCGTTATTTTTATTTTTTCCCTTTGTTCTAACTTCCCCGCCAATTTCTATCATGTATTCATTTAATCCAATTCTTTCCAAAAATAATCCAACTTTATCTACACCAAATCCTTTTGCAATTGCAGATAAATCACAATAAATATTTGGATTATTTTTCTTAATTCTCATTCCTTCAAAATCGATAATCATTTTATCCATTCCAACATTTTGAAGTGTTTCATCAATCATTTTTTGATTTGGGATTAAACTATCTTTTTTAGTTGGACCAAAACCCCAAAGATTTACCAACGGACCAACTGTAATATCAAAGCTGCCATTGCTTTCATTTGAAATTCTTTTGGATGTATTTATAACTTGAGCTAAATCACCGGAAATTTTTAACCAATCTGTTGAAGTGGATTGATTAAAAAGTGATAATTCAGAAGTAGGGATATAAGTTGACATTTTATTATTTACATCAACTAAAACACTGTCTATTTTTTTATCAAGCTTAATTAACTTTTTAGAATTTTCGGGTTCAATAACTTTTAAAGAATAAGTTGTTCCCATTGTAGTTCCGGCAAGAGAATAAAGATTCCTTTGGATTAGAGAACTACAACCAATAAATGAAAGTAATAATAATATACTTGTAAAAAAATTTAACTTAATATAATTATTGCTGATTTTTATTCCATTTCCAATTTTCATAATAATCCCAATCAGCCATTTTATTAAGTTCTTCTAAATCTTTGGATTTTTGTATTAAATTTGCTCTCGTTAAATCTCCAGCGGAAAGCAATCCAATAAACTTACCATCTTTTTCAATTAATAAATGTCTTAAACGCATTCCTAAACATTTATCCATTAATTGATAAAGTGAATCACTATGTAAAGCAAAAATTAAATTTGTTGACATTACATCTTTAATTTTTGTTGTTTTGGAATAAAATCCCTCTGTAACAACATTTTTCATTAAATCTCTTTCAGTCCAAATACCTTTTATTTCATCACCATCTTGAATTAGAATTGCCCCAATTCTTTTTTCAATCATCATATGCAAAGCTTCAGCAACAGTCGATTCAATATTTACCGAAATTATTTTTCCACCTTTATTTCCTAATATTTCAGCGGCTGTAATCATTTTTTACTCCTTTCTAAAATTAAACAATAATTCAAAAATAATTTTGCGAAGTTATTATTTGATTAATCTAAATGTTAATGGATATCTGTATGCTTTTCCATCATAAGAATTAATTGATGCAATAATAACGAAAATCAATACAAAAATTGCTAATGCAATTAAAATTGGAATTCCAATTAAAAGAAATACTAAAATAATTGAAATAAAAGCATAAACAGTTACACTAATTTGAAAATTTAAAGCTTCTTTTCCTTGATCATTAATAAATGCGGATTCTTCTTTTTTCAGAATCCAAATTAATAATGGAGCGATAACATTTCCAAAAGGAATAACGAAACCAACAACTGCACTTAAATGAGCAATCATTGCCCACATTCTTTCATCTTTCGTATAACCAGAATTTTGAGGAAGATCTTGATTTAACCCAGAATTATTGAAATTATCCATTTGACCCCCAAATTTAAATTGAAATATATGTTTAAATTAACCGCCAAAATCATCTAACATAATATTATCTCTTTCGACACCAATATTTTCCAGCATATGAATAACGGCATTATTCATCATTGGTGGACCGCACATATAAAATTCACAATCTTCCGGAGCCGCATGATTCTTCAAATAATTATCAAACAAAACTTGGTGAATAAATCCCGTGTGTCCTTTCCAATTATCTTCAGGCAATGGTTCAGATAAAGCCAAATGCCATTTAAAGTTTGGATGCTCTTCAGCTAGCTTATCAAAATCTTCATTGTAAAAAGCTTCTCTCATACTTCTTGCGCCATACCAAAAAGATATTTTTCTTTTTGTATTTATTCTCTTTAACTGATCAAAAATATGAGAACGCATTGGAGCCATTCCTGCACCGCCTCCAATAAAAACCATTTCAGCATTTGTTTCTTTTGCAAAAAATTCACCATAAGGACCAGAAATCGTAACTTTATCACCAGGTTTTAAATTAAAAATGAAAGATGACATTTGTCCAGGTGGAACATCCGGCATTCTTGGTGGAGGTGATGCAATACGAACGTTTAGCATAATTAAACCTTTTTCTTCAGGATAATTTGCCATTGAGTAAGCTCTTAAGACAGGTTCATTCACCTTTGAAACAAATCTCCACATATTGAATTTATCCCAATCACCACGATATTCATCTTCAATAATAAAATCTGAGTATTTTGCAACATGCGCTGGAGCTTCAATTTGTATATAACCTCCAGCTCTGAAATCAACACTTTCACCTTCAGGTAATTGAAGTTTAAGTTCTTTTATAAAAGTTGCAACGTTAACATTTGAGATAACAGTGCAATTCCATTTTTTAATTTCAAAAACTTCTTCTGGAACATGAATTTTTAAATTACTTTTTACCGGAACTTGACAAGATAATCTATAATGATCTCTAATTTGCTTTCTGTTTAATTTAGAAGTTTCTGTAGGTAAAACGTCTCCACCACCTTCAAGTACAACACATTTACATTCACCGCAAGTTCCGCCGCCACCGCAAGCAGATGGTAAAAAAATATGATTTGATGCTAATACATTTAGTAATTTTCCACCAATTGGAACTGTTATTGAATGTTCTTTGCTTTCGTTAATATTAATATTTACTGAACCGCTAGCAACTAATTTAGATTTAGCAAATAAAATTAACGCAACTAATAGTAAAACAATAAGCGTAAACATCACTACGCCTAAAATAACTAAGTTTATTCCACTCATCTAAAAAACCTCTATAATTGAATTCCAGAAAATAACATGAAAGCAATTGCCATTAATCCAGCGGTTATAAATGTAATACCTAATCCTCTTAAACCTTTAGGAACATTGCTGTATTTCATTTTTTCTCTAATTCCGGCTAATGCAACAATTGCTAAAGCCCAACCGGTTCCTGAACCAACTCCATAAACAACGCTTTCTGAAAACGTATAATTTCTTTCAACCATAAATAATGAGCCGGCAAGAATTACGCAGTTAACAGTAATTAAAGGTAGAAATATCCCAAGTGAATTATAAAGAGATGGTACATATTTATCTAAAGTCATTTCTAATATTTGAACTATTGCTGCAATTACACCGATATATGTAATTAATCCAAGAAATGTTAAATCAACACTTTCCAAACCAGCCCAGCTTAAAGCACCTTCCTTTAAAACATTTTGATAAAGAAAATTATTTGCCGGAACTGTAATTGCTTGAACTCCAACAACCGCTATTCCCAAACCGATTGCGGTTTCAACTTTCTTAGACACAGCAAGGAAAGTACACATTCCTAAGAAAAAGGCTAAAGCCATGTTTTCAATAAATACAGATTTTATAAATAAACTCAAATAATGTTCAACCATAAATTAACTCTCCTCAACTTGATCTGGTTTCCAAGTTCTAACTGCCCAAATTATAAGCCCAATAAGAAAAAAAGCACTTGGTGATAATAAAAACAATCCGTTTGGAATGTACCAACCGCCATCTGTATTTAAAGTAAGAATTGTATAACCAAGTAATTTTCCTGAACCAACTAATTCACGTACAAAACCTACTGTTAAAAGTATAAATGTATAACCTAAACCATTTCCAATTCCATCAAGAAAACTTGCAACCGGAGGATTTTGAAGTGCATAAGCTTCTGCTCTACCCATTAAAATACAATTTGTTATAATCAATCCCACATAAACTGAAAGCTGTTTGCTAACATCATAAGCATAAGCTTTAATTAGCTGATCCGCAACAATTACTAATGAAGCAATAATTGTCATTTCAACAATTATTCTAATACTGCTTGGAATATGCTTTCTTATTAAACTTATTGAAAAATTAGAGAAAGCTGTTACTAAAGTTACTGCTAAAGACATAACAATTGCCGTTTCAAGTTTCGAAGTAACAGCTAAAGCTGAACAAATTCCTAGAACTTGAAGTGTAATTGGATTATTTTTAAAGATAGGATCAAGTAAAATCTCTTTATATTTATTCATCTTAAATGTCCTTCCTTAAATTTCCCAAAAATTTTGCATAACCATCTTCACCCATCCAATATTTTATTAAATTATCAACACCGCGTGTAGTTAAAGTTGCTCCAGAAAGTCCATCAATTTGGTTATTCTTATTCGGATCGTTTGGATCAACTTTACTTTTTAAGACATTAAGTATTGCCAAGCCACTTTCATCAAAAGCTTGTTTCCCTTTCCAGCTTGCTTTCCAGTTGGCATTGTCAATTTCACCACCTAAACCAGGTGTTTCTCCATGTTCGTAAAATGTTATTCCTTCAACAGTTTTTAAGTCTTTATTTATTGCAAGGAATCCATACATTGTTGACCATAATCCTTTGCCAAAAACTGGGAAAATATATTTTTCAACATCCTTATTTTGATTTAAAACTTCATAAGAAAGCATATATTTTGGTCTTTTCTTAATATTGCCCAAATCCTTTTCCGGTGAAATATCAGTTCCAAATTTTTTACTTTCGCTAAGTGACTTTATATTAAATGCTTCTGGATTAAGTTCAGGAGAATATTTTGATTTATCTAAAATTAATCCACTTTCCAGATCTATAATTATTGGAACTATTTTTTCTTTAAAAACATCTTCAGCATTTGAAACGTTAAATGATAAATTTCCGGCTTGAAGAATATTTTTCATTTTATCAAGTTTTTTATTCTGCTTCTGAATTGAATCTAATGCAACAGTCGCAGACGAAACAAAAACCGAGCATGCTAAACAAACTCCTAAAGCAACCGTAATTGTTTTTTTTGTACTATCGGATGACATTTCTTGCAATCCTCCTCTTAATATTTGCATTGATAAAAATTTTATCAATTGTTGGAGCAAACATATTCATAAATAATATTGACAACATCATTCCTTCCGGGAAAGCTGGATTTACAACTCTTACCATAACAACCAGAACACCAATTAGAAATCCATAAATAATTTTGCCGTTCTCAGTCATGGCAGCACTTACTGGATCAGTCGCCATAAAAACTGTTCCGAATGCAAATCCGCCTAAAACTAAATGCCAATATGGAGCTACATCAAACATTGGATTTGTTGAGCTGCCTATTAAATTAAAAATTGAGGACATTATTATCATTCCCAAAACTACATTCAACATAATTCTCCACGAACCGATTCCAGTAGCTATAAGAATTATTGCACCAATTAAACAAGCCAGTGTTGATGTTTCTCCCATTGAGCCAGGAATTAAACCCACAAATGAATCCCACCAACTAACTGAAAGTTGCATTGTAGCATCTTTTAATTGAGCTAAAGGAGTAGCTCTACTTAAACCATCTATTGCAACCCAAACTTTATCACCGGAAATTTCTGCAGGATATGCAAAAAACAGAAATGCACGTGCTGTTAATGCCGGATTTAAAACATTCATTCCAACGCCGCCAAAAACTTCTTTACCGATTACTACTCCGAAAGAAATTCCAATTGCAACTTGCCAGTAAGGTATATCAGG
>JBGSKB010000569.1:0-3424 GCA_041741395.1 Melioribacteraceae bacterium | reverse complement strand
GTAAGCGGTAATCTAACCTTAAGAGTATAATCAAGAAAAGATTTTTTCATTTATTACCTAAATGTTTAACTTTATCTATAATCAAAAGTAACTTAAAGATCGATGTAATAAACTGATTTGAAATATTTTTAAAAAATATGATTTTAAGATAAAAAATCTGAAATAAAATACCAAAAAAAATGTATTCTTTTTATAGCATAAAGTTATTTTTTTCTTTGAATTACAAAATCCAAAAGTAAATCTAATGATTTTTTACTTTCAGATTCATCAAATACTTTTAAAGATTCTTTCGCTTCGGAAATAAATGATTTTGCAACTTTGTAAGAATATTCTATTCCATTATACTTATTTACAAAATCCAAAATTTCATTTATACTATTTTTTGTTTTAACATTTTTGATAAGTTTAATAATTTGTGAAGACTCACTTTTTGAGGCTTTGTTCAAAGAATAGATTAATGGAAGTGTAATTTTTTTATCTCTAATATCTGCACCAAGCGGCTTGCCGATAATTGAAGAAGTACCTATATAATCCAAAATATCATCAACAATTTGAAAAGCTTTTCCTAAATTCTCGCCATAATTTCTCATTGCGGAAATATAAATTTCATTATTTGTAGAACTTGCAGCTCCAATTTCACAGCATGTTGAAATTAGTGAAGCTGTTTTATCGGAAATAATTTTAAAATAAGTTTCCTCATCAATATCTAATTTATGAGTTTTTTTTATCTGTAATAATTCACCTTCTGACATTCTTTTCACAGCTTTTGTAACAATTTTTAATAAATCGAAATCATCATTTTCAAGTGAAATTAATAAACCTCTTGAAAGTAAATAATCACCCATTAAAACTGCTACTTTATTTTTCCAAACTGCATTAATTGATGGAAGTCCTCGTCTTTTTTCAGCACTGTCAACAACATCATCATGCACCAAAGTTGCTGTGTGTAAAAGCTCAACTAATATTGCACCTCTTAAACTTTTCTGATTTACATCCCCAATAACTTTGCTAGAGAGTAAAACAAGAATTGGTCTAATTTTCTTCCCTTTTTGTTTTAAAATGTATTTAGTTATTAAATCAACAATACCAATTTGCGATTTTAGAGATTTTTTAAAAAGAAGATTGAAGTCGTCTAATTCATTTAGAACTGGTTTGCTTATTTCGGAAAGATTAGGTTTCAATATTTTTTTTCAATGAAAATTTTGAAACGAATATACTTATTTCATATAATAAAAACAAAGGGATAGCTAAAAGTATTTGCGCAACCGGATCAGTTCCCGGAGTTAAAATTGCAGCAACTATTAAAATTCCCACAATTGAATGCTTTCTATATTTTCGCATAAAATTAGGAGTTAAAATTCCCAATTTAGTAAGGAAAAAAGATAACATTGGTAATTCAAAAATTACTCCGGCAGCTAACATCACACTAATTATTATTGAAAAATATTCATCAATTGCAAAATTATTTTCAATTAATGTTGTTCCAAATTGACCGGCAAATGTTAATGTTAAAGGAAGCATTACGTAATAAGCAAATGTAATTCCCGCTAAAAAACAAATTGAAGAAAAAATTACAATACGTGAAACATATTTTCGTTCATTTTTTTTTAGTGCTGGAGAAATAAATTTCCAAAGTTGATAAAATACATTTGGAACACTTAAGATAAAACCGCCAATAACTGCAACTTGGAAATAAATAAATAATTGTCCGAAAGGTCTTAAATTTTGAAGATTTAATTTTGCTTTTTTTGCTGGAAGAAGTAAAATATTATCAATTAAAAAATCTATAAAAATCCAAGATAAAATTGTTCCTAAAGTTACACCAATTAAAAGATATAAAATTCGCCACCTTAATTCTTCAAGGTGTTCAAGAAAGGACATTTCTCCTTCTTGTTCAATAATTTCATCTGCTGGATTTTGAATCTTTTTCACAAAGAGATTCTAATTTCTAAATTCAATATAAAGTGGAAATTTTGAACACAAACTTTTTACTTCAGGTTTTAATTCCGAAAGTTTAGTTTCATCTTCAAGATTTATAATTGCTCTATCAATAATATCTGCAATAATTTTCATTTCTTGTTCTTTCATCCCGCGAGTTGTTGCTGCCGGTGTTCCAATTCTAATTCCACTTGTAACAAACGGACTTTTAGTATCAAAAGGAACCATATTTTTATTTACTGTAATTCCAGCTTTCTCTAAAGCAATTTCTGCTTTTTTGCCAGAAACATTTTTATTTGATAAATCAACAAGCATTAAATGATTTGAAGTTCCGCCAGATACAATTTTGTATCCTTTTTGAATAAGGTTTTCTGCTAAAGTATTTGCGTTTTTAATAATTTGTTCTGCATAAAGTTTAAATGAATCTTGGAGTATTTCACCAAAAGCAACTGCCTTTGCCATAATAATATGCATTAACGGTCCACCTTGAATTCCCGGCATAACAGTGCTATCAAGCATTTCAGACATTAATTTTAATCTATCACCTTTTGGAGTTTTAATGCCAAGTCTATTTTCAGAATCTTTTCCAACTAAAATTATTCCGCCACGTGGACCACGTAAAGTTTTATGGGTTGTTGAAGTCACAACATCACAATATGGTAATGGATTATTTAATAAATTTTTTGCAATTAATCCGGCTGGATGAGCCATATCACACATCAAAAATGCGCCTACTTTATCAGCAATTTCTCTAAATTTTGCATAATCCCATTCTCTTGAATATGCACTAGCCCCAGTTATAATTAATTTCGGATTTTCTTTTTTTGCTAAATCTTCAATAACATTATAATCTAATTCTTCAGTTTCTCTATTTAGTGAATAACCTACAGCTTTATAAATTTTCCCGGAAAAATTAACTAGTGAACCGTGTGTTAGATGACCGCCGTGTGCTAAATCCAAACCTAAAAATTTATCTCCGGGTTGAAGTAAAGTCATAAAAACAGCCATATTTGCTTGCGATCCGCTGTGTGGTTGAACATTAGCATATTCCGCATTAAATATTTTTTTTATTCTTTCAATTGCAATTTCTTCAGCCATATCAACATATTCACAACCGCCATAATATCTTCTTCCTGGATAACCTTCGGCATATTTATTTGTTAAAACAGAACCAGCCGCTGCTAAGACGGCTGGACTTACAAAATTTTCAGATGCAATAAGTTCAAGATAATCTGATTGACGGGAAATTTCTAATTTAAGAATTTCAGCAATTTCTTTATCTTTATCCAAATATTGATACATAAAATTTCCTTAGAAAGAAACTGTTATTGATTTTCCAATCCAATCGTAGCATCTGCCTTCAATTTTAATTACATCGCCATTTTGTTTTTTTCTAAAGAAATAATCTTCTTTAGATGGAACTGAATTTGATAGTGCACTAACTCTCTCAGCCGCAGCAGAAGCATGTTCGCCGCCCATTCTTACA
>JBGSKB010000568.1:0-3201 GCA_041741395.1 Melioribacteraceae bacterium | reverse complement strand
TAAAATAAATAGTTTGTTGGATTTTACATTTAATGCAGCTTACACTTTTAGATCTCCTTCACTTGAGGAAAGATATCAATACATTGATCTTGGTGAAATTAAATATTTTGGTAATCCAAATCTTGAACCAGAAAAGGGAATTTCATTAGATGCCGGTTTTAGAGTTTGGAATAAAAATATGAATTTTAGAATTAATACATTTTTAAATACTTTATCAAATTTAGTTATTGATAAAGAAATTTATCCGGATAGTCTATACAGAAAACAAAATGTTGGCGAAGCAAGACTTTATGGATTTGATTTAAGTTTGGAATACAATTTTTATTTGAATAATTCTTTTTATGGAACAGCTTCATATATAATTGGCAAGGATTTAAACACCGATGAATATCTTCCGCAAATTCCTCCATTGAATTTTATTTTAGGAACTGAATTAAATATTATTGATGAGATTAATTGTGATTTATCAATCAATTTATTTTCAGATCAAGATAAAATTCCTGATGATGAAAATCGAACCGGAGGTTATACAACGTTTGATTTAGCGATAAATACAAAACCAATTTCATTATTAAAAACATACGTAAAATTTTCTTTTGGAGTTGAAAATATTTTTGATAGAGCTTACAGAAACCACTTATCAACATTAAGAGGAATAAATTTATTAGAGCCGGGAAGAAATATATTTACGAAAATTAATATTGAAATAAAATAATATGAATGAATGGTTCTTTATTGCATTAGCTTCAGCAATTCTTTCTGCGCTCGCTGCAATTTTTCAAAAGAAAGTTTTATTCAATTTAAATGCGTTAGAGTTTTCATTTATTCTTTCAGTATTTAATCTAATAATTGCATTAATTCTTTTTCCGCAAATGGATATTAGTAAAATTTCTTTCGATGGATTAATAATATTGTACTTTAAAACAATTCTTGGAGCTATTGCTTTTTTAAATGTTATGCTTGCAATAAAGAATTTGGAAATAAGCAGTGCATTACCATTGATGACTTTAACACCCGCAATAGTTGTTATTTTATCTTTCATAATTTTAGGTGAATCAATTTCCGGAATAGAATTTTTGGGAATGCTTATTTTATTAATGGGGACATATGTTTTAGAATTACGAAAAAAAGATAATTTGATTGATCCAATCAAAACATTAATTAAAACAAATTATCACCGTTACATTTTCTATGCATTAATACTTCTTTCAGTTTCATCTGTAATCGATAAATTAATTATCAAAGATTTTAATTTGTCGCCATTTAACTTTGTGGTTTTTCAACAAATATTTTTAGCAATTAATTTTACAATAATAATTTTAATAAAACTTAAAAATCCAATTGAGATTCTTAAAAAAGTTTCAAAGGATAATTTAGCTTGGATTATTTTAATATCAGTTCTAACAATTGGTTATAGATATACTCAAATTGAAGCAATAAAATTAGCTCCCGTAGCATTAGTGCTTACCGTAAAACGAACTTCCGTTTTCTTTGCGTCAATAATTGGCGGAAAAATATTTAAAGAAAAATATTTAGTTAAGAAAGGAATTGGAATTATTCTAATTTTAATTGGCGCTTATATTTTAAGCTAAATGTTTTATAAAGAAGAAATAAATTTAAAATAATGATTTGGAAATAAATCAAAAACATTTTTTGCATGTTCATAATTTTCAAAAACTCCATATACTGTTGAACCGGTTCCACTCATTAAAGAAAACTCTGCACCACTGTTATACATAGTATCTTTAATATTTTTAATTTCCGAATATTTTGAGAAAACATAATTTTCAAAATCATTTGTTAAATTTTTTTTCAAATATTTATAATCAATTTCTTCATTTTTAAGAAAATAATTGTAATCAAATTTTGTTGATTTTGGTTGAATGTTTGTAAAAGCTTCTTTTGTAGAAATATGAATTTTAGGATTAATTATTAAAATTACTTTTTCAATAGATATTTTACTTATTTGTAAAACTTCACCTCTTGAAGTTCCAACAGCCGGTTTTGAATTTATGAAAAAGGGAACATCCGAACCAAGTTTTAAAGCAATTTGATGAAGTTTTTCGAAACTAATATTTAATTCAAACATTTCATTTAATCCCATTAAAGTTGAAGCTGTATTTGAACTTCCACCACCTAAACCAGCGCCAATAGGAATTATTTTTTCTAAAAATATTCTTACATTGATTTTTCTATTCAAATTTTCTTCAATTGCTGAAACTGCTCTTTGAATTAAGTTTGATGGATCTTTTACCAAATCAATATTGTTGGAATCAAAAATAAATTTACTCGAATGATCAAATGTTATTTTATCACACAAATCATAAATAGGATAAAAAAATGTAACTAAATCATGGAATCCATCATTTCGTTTGCTAATAATATTTAACCCAAGGTTTATTTTTGCCGGAGAATTAAGAACCAATTTTTTCATTTAAAAAATCTCTAATTGTTTTTGTATGATTTGGATTTGAACCGCAACAAGTTCCAATTAATTTTGGATGAAAAGCTAAAGAAGCTCTCACAAATTCTAAATATTTGTTTGGAGAAATTCCGCAAGAAATATTTTCATCACTATAATTACCGTTTCCGCAGTTTAAATAAAATCCCCAATTATTAATATTAAATTCAGAATTTAATAATTTGATAAACGTTTCCGGAAAAATACAATTAAAACAAACAAGCAAAGGATTGTAATGTTTTACCAAATCAATAACTTCTGAAAGCGTTTCTCCGCTTAATATTTTTAATTCTTCTGTTATCAATAAACTTATCACATAGGGAATATTATTTTCAAAACAGAATTTGCATATTATTTCAATTTCATCAAAGTGACTTTGCGTTTCATTTAAAATAAAATCAGAACCATATTTATATAACAAATCAATATGTTGATGATGATTATGAATTAAATCATTTTTTGATATTGTTCTGATGCTTTGGTAACTATCTTCTGCAGGAGGATTCGAGCCAGCAATTAAAATATTTGATTCGCAAACTGCTTCTTTTGCAATATTTAAACTTTGCTCAACAACAATATTTTGATCAAAATTAATATTCGCATTTTTAAGTGAATTAGGATTTGTTCTAAAAGTATTTGTCGAAATTATATCACAGCCGGAATTAATATATTCTTTGTGAATCTCTTTTATCAAATTGGGATTTTTAAAATTTAGGTAACTCATCCACAAATACTTATCA
>JBGSKB010000567.1:0-7265 GCA_041741395.1 Melioribacteraceae bacterium | reverse complement strand
AAATCAGAAGAAAAGAAAAGTGAATCTAAAGCTTCCTCGAAATCTGAAGAAAGTAAATAGTTAGTTTTTTGTTAAAGGCTGTAATATTTTCAATAATGAATTTTACAGCCTTTTTTTATTAATATTTTTTTGTTTTTTCTTACTCTTAATTCTTGCTAATGATCTTGCTCAAATTTTGTTTTAATATAAGTTAAAAAAAAGAAAAGATTAAGAAAAAGATCAAGAGTAAGATCAAGAAAAAAGTTATAAAATTTTAGAACATGAATAATGAATAAAAAAGTTTCATTATATACGCTTGGATGTAAATTAAATTTTTCGGAAACTTCTATTATTGGAAATGAGTTTTTAAGAAATGGTTTTTCTAAAGTTGACTTTGACGAAGTTGCAGATGTTTATGTAATTAACACTTGTACAGTTACGGAAAATGCAGAAAAAGATTGCCGACAAATAGTTAGAAAAGCTCTGAAACAAAATCCAAATGCGTATATAATTGTGACCGGTTGCTATGCACAATTGAGAGCTGAAGAAATTGCAAAAATTGATGGTGTTGATGCAGTTTTGGGAAGTAATGAAAAGTTCAAAATATTTGATTTGATAAAAGAATTTGATAAAGAAGAACTTTCTTGCATTTATGTAAATCCAACCGAAAAATTAAATGAGTTTAATTCAGCTCATTCTTCAGATGGAGATGATAGAACTCGCGCATATTTTAAAATTCAAGACGGCTGTGATTACAAATGTACATTTTGTACAATTCCATTAGCACGCGGAGAAAGTAGAAGTCTGAATACAGATTTAGCTGTTAAGCAATTTATAGATTTAATTAATCTTGGTTATAAAGAAATAATTTTAACCGGAGTTAATGTTGGTGATTATGGAAAAAATTTAAATGTTGATTTGTATAATTTACTTAAAAAATTTGTAAATGTTGATGGAGATTTTAGAATCCGAATAAGCTCTATTGAACCTAATTTGCTTACAGATGAAATAATTAATTTGGCTGCTGAAAATCATAAAATTTGTAATCACTTTCATATTCCGCTTCAAAGTGGAAGTGATAAAATTCTTAAGCTCATGCAGAGAAGATATAACACTTCTTTTTACAAAAATGTAATTGAAAAAGTTGTAAATAAAATTCCGGATGTTGGAATTGGTATTGATGTAATTATTGGTTTTCCCGGAGAAACTGAGAATGATTTTTTAGATACTTATAATTTCTTAAAAGAAGTTCCGGCTTCGTATTTGCACGTATTTACTTATTCAGCAAGACCAAATACAAAAGCAATTTTAATGGATGAAAAAGTCACACACGAAGAAAAAAAGAAACGAAGCAGTATGCTAAGAATTTTGGGTGAAAAGAAAAAAAGTATTTTTTACAGAAAAATGATCGGAAAAGAATTAAAAGTTTTGTTTGAAGAAACCGAAAAAGAAAATTATTTATATGGTTTTACATCAAATTATGTAAGAGTAAAATATCCCTTTGAAACTGACTTGGCAAATAAATTCAAATTTGTTAACATTAAAAGTGTTAATGATAATATTTGTTTAGTAGAAAATTTTTCCAATGAACCAAATCAAATAGAAATTTTATTATGAAAAAATTACAATTATTGGTAATCCTTTTACTTTTAAGTTCACAAATTTTTGCTCAAAAAGAACAATTATTAAATTTGAAAAGTAATTTGTCGTTTGAAATTGAAGATCAAACAAATCTTTTGGGAGATCCAACTTTTGAAAAGAAAAGTGCGGGTTTAGCAATTCTGTATTCAGTTTTGCTTCCGGGAATGGGGGAATTATACGCCGGAGATTATTCAACCGGACAATATTTTACAATTGCCGATGGAGTTATTTGGGGTTCTTTTGCCGGATTTACAATTTACGGAAACAATAAAGAAAATGATTATAAATCATTTGCAAAGTCTTATGGCAATGTTGTATTAAATGGAAAAGATGAAGAATATTTTGCAAATATTAGCTTGTATGAAAACATTGAGGATTTTAATACCGAGAAAGAATTGAATAGAGAATTTGATGCAGTATATAATATTAATACTCATTTTTGGGATTGGCAAAATTCAACTAAAAGAAAAGAATATAGAGAATTGTGGTCATCAAGTGAAACAGCATATAGAAATGTTAGATTTGCTGTTGGAGCATTAATATTGAATAGAATTGTAAGTGCAATTTTTGCTGTAAAAGCTGTAAACAATTATAATAAAAAACAAAGCAATGAACTTTCTTGGAATGTAAATTTTGGTTTTGAAAATCAGCCTAATTTACCAAGTAATTATAAGATGAATTTTCAAAAAAGATTTTGAAGAATATTCATAGCATTATTACAAAATACCAATTGTAAATACAAAAGCTTTATCGTTGTAATCATTGAAAGTCATTATAAATTCAAAGTTTATAAATAATTGAACATTATAAGTATGTAAAATTCTTATTCCGGTTTTTAATCCCAATTCAATTCCATCAGATTCAAGATCTTTCTCGTTATAATATCCATATTCATCAAGAAGTGCATCGTTATAAAGATCGTGCTGAACCCAATGAAATCCGAGTGAGGTGCCTAAGTATGGACAAACATCAGTCCGCGAAAATAAATAATTTCCATAAAGATTTATTGCAAAACCATTTCTTGCTCCAGCCATTAAACCAATTGAATAATCTTGAATTTCATGATCAAAATATGCATTTATAGTAAATGATTTATCATCATTATTGTAACCTTTGGACGAAAAAAGATAGCCAAAATCAACACCAAAATTATAACGTGAGGCTCTTCTTAAAGTTTCAAGTGATTCATTTCCAACAATATTGCCAACTTCGGAATTTTCTTTAAATGGCGACTTTTTTGCAACACTTATTGCAACTCTTTTCATAACTGGTTCAAGATCACCTAAATCAATGGCGGTTGCTTGTTCAATTAATAATTTTTTTGCTGAGCTTATATCATATAAAATGTATTGAACAATTATTTTTTCACCGAGAGTATTTAACTTGCAGAATAATGCTTCATCTGTGCCAAGTTTTAATCCAACTTCAATTGCACATTCATCTTCAGTGTATTCATAATTTCCAATTGTATCATAAGTTTTTTTTTTCAGAAATTAATTCAAGGTAAGTTTGTTTACTTAATTCCATTCGTAAAATAGATTCCACTGTTTTTGAAGAAGAATAATCAATTCCGTTTGAAATTATTGGAAGCAAAACGATTTTTCTGGTACTTAAATCTTGACCAGAAATTGAAATAAAAATGGAAAATGATAAAATCGTAATTATTAAAAATTTCATTTATTTCTCCATAAAACAAAATTCGTTAAGTTAAAATACATTTAATGAAGAAACTCTACAATAATTATATCATGAAAAATAGGTTAATTATTTTTGACTAAATTTAATAATATTTCTTAAATTTTAATTAGTTATTACCGAATTATCATCAATAATCAGAAGGTTTTCTGATAAATTTTCGAGTTTAACATTCCCAACTATTTTAACGTTTTTCCCAAATGAATAATTACCGTTAATAACTAATTTTTCACAATTAACTAGAGAAAGAAGATGCGGAATTTTTTCATCCAAATCATCAACAAGTTTGTAATGTTTTGAATCTAACTTTACAAACAAAGGCTGTAATTTTCTTTCTGGATTAATAATTACTCTAAAATCATCAGTTAAAATATAATTGTCAGATCGAACTGCTAATAAATCTTCTGTTGTTTTAACCGGAGCAAATCTTGTTCGTGGAACAGACAAAGCTGCTGCATTTTTAAAAACTGAAATTGCCGAACCCATTGCCGTTTCTAACTGAAATACGTTTTGGGAATTTGCATTTCTTGGATCAACAGTTTTTTTATTTACAATCATTGGAAGTCCAAGAATGTTGTTGTTTTCTTCCATAATTTTTTTTAGAACTTTTAGATCTACCCAAATATTGTTGGTATTAAAGAATTTATATTTTTCAATATTTTGAAAATCATATTCATCTTCTTTATTACATTGTGCGGCTTCTCTTAAAATCAATTGTCCATTTGCTAACTTAGCCAAATGTCCGCCTTTTTTATCTGTTTCAGTTCTATCTGTAACTTCCATTAAAAAAGGAAATTTATTTTTTGCAAAATATCCTAAAATGCTTAAATCCATTACTGCACCTAAGTTATCTGAATTTGAGATAAAGGCATATTCAAAATTATTTGAAATTAATTTTTCCAGCATTCCGCTTGTAACAAGTGCAGTATAGATTTCACCATGACCAGGAGGGCACCATTCAAGATTTTCATTTTCTTTAAACTGTGCCGGTTCAAAATTTTCTGAATTAATTTTTGGAATTTTATGCTGAAGAAAATCAAATGGAATTTTGTTATTTAATTCCGGATACTTTTTTAAAACCTCTAACGATTTTTTTTCTGTATTAAAACTATTCATTAAAACTAATGGAATATTGCTGTTGATCGCTTGCTTTGCAATTATATCTAAAAAAGTTAAATTATTTTTAACTTGCAAAAGTGATTTGGCTTCGCTCAATCCCATGCTGGTTCCTAAGCCGCCATTAAGTTTTATCATCACAGTATTTTCAAGAACCTTTTTTCCAAATTCCTCATAATCATTTTCTAAGTTATCTGAACTTTGTAAATGTTCAATTGGTAAAATTTCTGATTCTGAAACTAATCCGGTTTCACCACTTAATAATTGACTATAATAAAACTCAAATGTATCTAAAACAATTTTTGGAAGATTTTCGCCTTCCATTTTATTTCTAAATATTTCTATAAAACTTTTTGGCAATTTATTCTCCATTATTAATCGGAAATTATTTTTTTTCTTTGCTGCTTAATTTGTGAATTTCGTTTTTTGTTTTCAATTCTTTTTACTTCAGATATTTTTGATGGTTTTGTTTTATGTCTTGGTTTTTCATCAATAGCAGCTTTTTTAATTATTGCAATAAATCGTTCAATTGCATCCGACTTATTTTTTTCTTGAGTTCTAAATCGTTTTGCTTCAATAAGTAAAACACCTTTTGTAGAAATTTTCCTTCCGCAGATTTTAAATAATTTCACTTTAATTTCATCAGATAATTCTTTGGAAGAATTAATATCAAATTTTAACTGAACCGCAGTAGAAACTTTATTTACATTTTGTCCGCCGGGTCCGGAAGATCTTATAAATGAAAATTTCAAATCTTCAACTTTAATTTTAATATTTGGTGTAATTTGGAGCAAAGTTTCAAATTCCTTTTTACAAATAAAATATGAATAAAATCAAACAGTAAAAATTTTTGACTTTTAATCTAAAATTAGTTTTATAAAATTAAACAAAAATAAAATTCAGTTTTGATCAATAATATTATAATATAGCAAAATGCAGATAAAATATACCTTGATTGCATTTCAAAGTGCCTTTAATTACTTTTAATATTCTGAAAAAATGGAGTAAAAAGAATGTTAACTAGTTTAATAAAAAAGGTCTTTGGAGATAAAAATTCCCGCGCATTAAAAGAATTGTGGCCGATTGTTGACAAAATAAAATTAGAATACGAAAAGATTAAAGATTATTCCGAAGACCAACTTAAGCAGAAAACGATAGAATTAAAAACAAAAATTGAAGATGAAACTTCTGAATTACGGAATAAAATTTCGGAATTGAGTGAAGCATTAAAATCAAACAATTTTGAAGGTGATATTGAAGATACTCATAGTGAGCTGGAAACTTTAAATGATGATCTTGATAATAAATATCAAGAAATTTTAAATGAAATTCTTCCAGAAGCATTTGCAGTTGTAAAAGCCACTTGTGTAAAATTAGTTGGTAAATCTTGGGAAACGGCTGGTTCAAAAATTACATGGAATATGATTCCTTACGATGTTCAACTTTTAGGCGGAGTAGTTTTACATCAGGGCAAAATTGCCGAAATGGCAACCGGTGAGGGAAAAACTCTTGTTGCAACTCTTCCAATTTATTTGAATGCACTTACCGGAAGAGGAGTTCATATTGTTACTGTTAATGATTATTTAGCAAAACGTGATAGTGAATGGATGGGAGAAATTTTTAAATTTCACGGATTAACGGTTGGCTGTATATTAAATACGATGGATAATGAAACCAGAAAAACCATTTACAATTGTGATATCAGTTATGGAACTAACAATGAATTTGGATTTGATTATTTACGCGATAATATGGCTATTGCAAAAGAACATCTTGTTCAGCGAGGTCATAATTATGCGATAGTTGATGAAGTTGATTCCGTCTTAATAGATGAAGCAAGAACTCCTTTAATTATTTCGGGACCGGTCGGAAATACAGAACATAAGTTTGATGAAATGAAACCCAAAGTTGAAAGGTTATTTAGAAAGCAAGCTAGTTTGGTTGCATCAATTGTTCAAGAAGCAGAAGATTTATTGTTGAATGGTGGGGATAAAGAAAAAGCCGGAATATTTTTATTACGTGCGCACAGGGGTTTTCCTAAAAATAAAAAACTTGCAAAACTTTTTAGTGAACCAGATTATAAAAAATTAATGACTGCAACAGAATTGGAATTCTTGCGAGAAAAAGAAAAACGAATGCCTGAAATTGATGAAGAATTATTTTTCGCAATTGATGAAAAAAATAATTCAATAAATCTTACAGAAAAAGGTAGAGAAGAATTAGCGTACGGTTCTTCAGAAGGTAAAGAATATTTCGTGTTACCGGATTTGGGAACGGAAATTAGTAAACTTGATAGTGATGCTTCTTTAGGGGATGATGTAAAACTAAAGAAAAAAGATGAACTTTATCACTTGTATAGTGAAAGAATGGATAGAATTCATACTATAAATCAATTATTGAAAGCATATAGTTTATTTGAAAAAGATGATGAATATGTAATTACGGAAGATGGAAAAATTGCAATCGTTGATGAATTTACTGGTCGTGTTTTGCCGGGAAGAAGATATTCGGATGGCTTACATCAAGCAATTGAAGCTAAGGAAAACGTTAAAGTTGAGCGCGATACACAAACAATGGCTACAATTACACTTCAAAATTATTTTAGATTATATAAAAAATTAGCCGGAATGACCGGAACTGCCGAAACTGAAGAAGGTGAATTTTCACAAATTTATAAATTAGAGGTTGTCGTTATTCCTACAAATAAACCAGTCTCAAGAGACGATCAAGACGATTTTATTTATAGAACAAAGAGAGAAAAACTTAATGCCGTTCTTGAAAAAATAAAAGAACTAAAAGACGAAAAAAGACCGGTATTGGTTGGAACAACAAGT
>JBGSKB010000566.1:0-3045 GCA_041741395.1 Melioribacteraceae bacterium | reverse complement strand
ATCTTAGAATTAAGGTGTTAGAAATTTTGAACCCGGAAGGTATGAAGAAAATGGTAAACAAACTCATTACAGAAGACACAAAACTATTTATGACCGGTAATGAGGTGATAGCTTATGCAGCTGTAGCCGCCGGTGCCGAGTACATGTATGGTTATCCAATCACTCCACAATCTGAAGTTTTAGAATATTTAAGTCGAGAAGCTACAAACAGAACTGGAATGGTTGTTCTCCAAGCGGAAAGTGAAATTGCTTCCATCAATATGGTTTATGGTGCAGCCGGAACCGGGAAAAAAGTTATGACTTCATCATCAAGTCCCGGAATGAGCTTAATGCAAGAGGGAATTTCTTACATTGCTTGCGCGGAATTGCCTTGTTTATTGGTTAATGTTAATCGCGGTGGACCGGGACTTGGAACAATTCAACCTGGGCAAAGTGATTATTTCCAAAGTGTAAAAGGCGGCGGACATGGAGATTATAAGCTGATTGTTTTAGCTCCCGCAACAGTTCAAGAAATGGCAGATTTTGTAAAATTGGGTTTTGATTTAGCATTTAAATATAGAAATCCGGTTTTAATTCTAACTGATGGTGCACTTGGTCAAATGATGGAAAAAGTTGAATTATTTCCTCAAGTTGAAAGAAAGTTTGAAGAATTACCTTGGGCGTTAACTGGAAAATCAAAATCTAGAAATCATAATGTTATAACTTCCTTAAATCTCAAAGCTGAAGAGATGGAAATTATAAATATTCATCTGCAAAAAAAATATAAGGAAATTGAAAAAAATGAAATTAGATATGAAGCAATAAATTGTGATGATGCAGAATATCTAATTGTTGCTTACGGATTGGTCGCAAGAATCTGCACAAAAGCAGCGCAGCTTGTAAGAGAAAAAGGAATTAAAGTTGGGGTTCTACGACCAATTTCATTGTTCCCTTATCCTTATGAAATTATTAATAAACTGGCAGATCAAGTAAAAAGTATTTTGGATGTTGAAATGAATGCCGGACAAATGGTTGAAGATGTAAGGTTAGCAGTTAATGGGAAAGTTAATGTTGAATTTTATGGAAGAATGGGCGGAGTTGTTCCTGCACCGGAAGAAATATTTAAAGTAATTGTTGAAAAATTAGTCGGAGTTGAAGTATGAACGAGAAAGCATTAATTGATGATGAACATTTTGAGCATACACTCAGAGCAGAACACACAGATTTAATTTCACCGGAAAATATAGTATATCAAAAACCCGGAACACTATTAGATGTTGAAATGCATTATTGTCCCGGCTGCGGACACGGAGTTGTTCACAGAATTTTAGCGGAAGTTATTGATGAAATGGGAATTCAATCCGAAGTAATTGGAGTTGCTCCAGTTGGATGTTCCGTTCTTGCGTATAATTATTTAAATATTGATTTTTCTGAAGCAGCTCACGGGAGAGCATCTGCTGCTGCAACCGGAATAAAAAGAGTATTGCCAGAAAAATATGTTTTCTCATATCAAGGTGATGGAGATTTAGCCGCAATTGGAACCGGCGAAACAATTCATACTTGTAACCGAGGTGAAAATATTTTAATACTTTTTATCAATAATGGAATTTACGGAATGACCGGCGGACAAATGGCTCCAACTACTTTGCCGGGAATGAAATCCACAACATCACCTTTTGGAAGAGATGTTAGAACAATGGGAAATCCGTTAAAAATTACAGAATTAATTGCTCAATTACCTGGAACTTATTATGTTACAAGGCAAGCGGTACATACTGCAAATAGTGTTAGAAAAGCGAAGAAGTCAATTCAAAAAGGTTTTGAATACCAAAAACTTAATAAAGGAACTTGTTTTATTGAGATAGTTTCAAATTGTCCTTCAAACTGGAAAATGACACCGATTGAATCTAATCATTGGTTAGAAGAAAATATGTTACCTTTTTATCCGCTTGGCGATATTAAAACACCAAATGGGAGGAATTGAAAATGACAGAAGAAATTATTATTGCCGGATTTGGTGGTCAAGGCGTATTATCAATGGGAATGATTCTTTGTTATTCCGGAATGATTGAAAATAAAGAAGTAAGTTGGATGCCTTCTTATGGTCCGGAAATGCGTGGAGGAACCGCTAACTGTATGGTAATAATTAGCGATACAAAAATAAGTTCACCAATTATTTCAAAATTTGACACTGTTATTGCACTTAATCAACCATCCGTAGATAAATTTGAAAAAGCTGTAAAACCTAATGGTTTGTTATTATATGAAGCGAACAACGTTATTCATCCTCCTACAAGAACTGATATTGAAATAATTGGAATTGATGCTACTAAAGAAGCTGCAAAAATGAAAAATATAAAAATTATGAATATGATAATGCTTGGTGGATTTTTAAAGAAAAAACCAATTATAGAAATTACAAATATTTTAGAAGGATTGAAAAAAGTTCTTCCAGAAAGATATCATTATCTAATTCCACTTAATGAACAAGCACTGAAAAGAGGAATGGAAATGGTGGAGGAAAAATCAATAATTGTATAAATATTTTAGATATCTAAAATTATAGCCCGTGCAAAAAGTACGGGTTTTTTATTTATGATTTGAAATTCAAATAGTTAGATTGTATCTTAAAATCTGAAATTGACAAGTTTATCTTCTAACTTTATTAAATGGAAAAAGAAAAAAAAATAAAAAAAAGTAAATCCAACAATAGTTTATCAAAAAAAGAATTAAGAAGTTATATTATTAATAAATTAGATAAACTTAGCTGGGAAATGGGTGAAAAGAAATATAGTTATCGCGAAAATCTACATAAACTTTCACTTAACAGTCAATATATAAATCCAAATTTAATTTTTAAGAATCCATCGTTCTAAATTTCATGAAAAAAGTAGTACTATTTTTTTTCTTATCGAATTATTTATTTTCACAAACTTTTCAGAATGCATTCAATAAAATAAATGATGAGTATAATTCAAAATTTACAAATGTTGGAAATATCGGATTAACAGTTACAAACTTTGGAACTTACGGACACGGCTTTAGTCTTTGGCCCGATCAACCTTC